>JBBJOD010000109.1:0-11262 GCA_037721715.1 Chitinophagaceae bacterium
TAGCCATGCATATTTTAATGTATTTTTTCAGCATGATGTTGTCGCCATCTAATGAACTGTTAATCAGCGGATAATTTTTTATACTTCTTACTATCGATTCAACCAAGAGGGGCATAAAAGTAATTTTTGTGCCTTCCCTTTTTTCAAACTCCTTCTTAACCCTCTCGCGCCACATTACCAGGTTGGTAACATCTGCTTCAGAGAAACTGGTAACATGTGGACTGATATGCTTACTGCGAACCATATGCTCCGCTATCATCTTTCGCATCCGGTCCATTTCCAGGATCTCGACATTACCGCTATAGAGGGTCGGAAGCGGGTTAGAAGAAATCTTTTCGTCATGAGGTTGAATTACCTGCGGTTTCTGGTTGTGTAAAGTCCTTGCCGTCGGGTGAACATCGCTGTTTTTCCTGTTTTCCAGGTATTCGAGTACATCTTTTTTCGTAACCCTTCCCTCGTTACCGGTTCCTGGTATCTTTTCCAGCTCGGTCAGGGATATGCCTTCGCTGGAGGCAATGTTCATCACTAAAGGGGAGTAAAACTTACCCTGGTTTGAAGTGCCAGTATTGCGACTTGCAGCGCCCGGCGTACTTTCAGACAGTGTTTGCGTTCTCTCTATTACTACCAGTGGCGGGTCGTTTTCCGGAGCCAGCGTTGTGGTTTTTGGTAGCTGGCTGTTTTCCTGGTTTACTGTTCTAATCGTAGCTATTACCGTTCCTATGGGCACCACATCATTTACATTGAAGAGAATCTGATCAATGGTTCCTTCAGCTGTGCTGGGCACTTCACTATCCACTTTGTCAGTTGCAATTTCTAATACCGTCTCATCTTGTTGTACTGTATCGCCAGGCTGTTTCAGCCATTTCAAAACGGTGGCTTCCATGATACTTTCACCCATCTTTGGCATTACCAGGTCGACTATCGCCATGAAATACGTATTTTTTTTAAAAGCAGCATATCTAAAATGGGCTCAAAGTTAATTGTTTCCATTCAATCTGTTTTAAAACCTGCACTTAGTACAAATTTCCTCAGTTGGTTGAGGGCGTTGTTTGCGGTTAATTCAATATTCCTCTGGCGGTCGAACCTGAAATTGTATTTGTGGGTTTCGATCCGTTGGTTGTTACCCACACCCACCCAAACCGTGCCGACAGGTTTTTCCGCTGTTCCGCCGTCAGGGCCCATTATACCACTTACTGCAATGGCATAATCGGTACCTAGCAGAGACAGCGCACCTTTTACCATTTCCGTTACAGTAGCTTCACTTACAGCGCCCAATGATTGCAGGGTCTCATCGGAAACATTCAAAACTTTGTGCTTCACTTCATTTGAGTAACTGACCACACTTCCTTTGTAAAACTGCGAGGCGCCAGGTTCTAAGGTGAGCAAATGCGCGATATATCCGCCGGTACAACTTTCCGCCGTAGCAAGGGTTTTGTTTTCTTTCCGAAACATTTTCGAAATAACAATATCCAGGCGATCGTCTTTATCTGTTACAAGATGTTCGGCGACTAAAGTTTTCAGCACATCAAATTGCTCGCCGATTTCATGGGCTATTATTGCCGGATCCAGTCCAATGCCGGTCAGGCGGAGCCTGACCATGCCATAATTAGGCAGGTATGCCAGTTTGATGGAAGCTGGCAGGTTTTGCTCGAAATCCTTTATCAACTCTGCTAAAAAGGATTCACCAACACCTGCCGTTAGTAATGTTGTCGAAACAATGGAAGGCATCCGAAAATAAGCAGGTAAGCGGGGTAACACATAATCTGTCATCATGCCCTTCATTTCGTGTGGTACGCCAGGCATACTCACATATATCTTCCTGTTTTTCTCAAACCACATTCCAGGCGCCGTTCCCCTTTTGTTTTGTATAACAGTACAGACATCTGGTACTTCCGCCTGCTTGGAATTGCGGTTTATCATAGGCCTGTTAAGCCTGGCAAAAATTTGTTCTACGTTTTGTAAGGCGCCTGCATCAATTACCATTTTACCACCAAAGTATTCTGCTAAAACCGGTTTTGTTATATCGTCGGCAGTTGGCCCCAGGCCCCCCGTTATTAGAATGATATCTGCCTGGTCACTTTCTTCATTGAGGGTTCGAACAATATCTTCCCGGTTATCGCCGATGGCGACCCGCCGTTTCACCCATACTCCTGCCTTGTTCAGTTGCGTGGCCATCCATGCGCTGTTGGTGTCTATAACCTGCCCGATTAGCAGCTCATCACCTATGGTAATGATGGATGCAAATACATTTACGTGTTCTCCGGTGTTCATCATTTATTCAATAATTATTTTTGCAATATAGCTAAGTTCATTCGGGTAGATGAACGTTATCCGGTACAGAAATGTTCTTTGTCGACAAACATCCTTTAGTTTTGGGCATAACTGGTACCATGCTACGACTTACTTTTTTACTTGTTTGGTTGCTAACGTTTTTTTATTCAACAGCCCAGGGTCTCACTGTGCGATTACAAGAGGCTGTCAGGAAGATGGAGGCTGACCCACAATTTAAACATGCCTTGCTGGGCTTCTGTATGCTGGATAGTAAAACTGGCAAGGTACTATTTGAAAGAAATTCCCAAATAGGCCTTGCACCCGCCAGCTGCCAGAAAGTGATCACCAGTGTGGCTGCTTTCGAATTGCTTGGGAAAGATTACCGTTACAAAACAGTTCTTGGCTACAGCGGCCAAATAGTAAATGGTACGCTTGAAGGAAATTTGTTGGTTAAAGGAACAGGAGATCCAACACTGGGAAGCTGGCGATGGCCATCTACCCGTGAAAATGTATTATTACAAAAATGGACAAGTGAACTAAAACAGGCAGGAATTAAAAACATGAAAGGTGTGGTGTCAGCAGACATTGCACACTGGAGCTCGGCTACAATTCCGAATGGCTGGATCTGGCAGGATATCGGCAATTATTACGGCGCAGGAGCCTCTGTTCTGAACTGGAGGGAAAACCAGTTTGATGTAGTGCTAAGATCAGGGAACACGCCGGGTGATCAATGTTCCATTGTATCCATCAGCCCAAAATTATCTCAACCTTCATTTACATGCGAGGTAAAAGCAGGGGCGAAAGGCAGTGGAGATAACGCATACATATACCTGCCGGCAGATTCACCTGCGTTTATTCGCGGCACTATCCCACCTGGAGAAACGGCGTTCACTATCTCCGGTTCATTTACTAACAGTGCCAGGCAATTAACGGCTACTCTTACATCGACCATGCAGGCTGCAGGTATTCAATCGGCTCAAAGAGCCTATAGCCAGCAAGATGGCGTCAATAAAACGTTTGTTCCTGTTTTTACACACTTGTCACCTACTCTGGACAGCATCAATCATTGGTTCCTGAAAAAGAGCATCAACCTGTATGGAGAAGCGCTGATCAAAACTATCGCGTTCGAAAAAGATGGATTTGGGGATATGGACAAAGGGCTGGAAATGGTAAAGCTTTTCTGGAGCCAGCGTGGAATTGAGAAATCAGCCATCAACATCTACGATGGCAGCGGACTTTCCCCGCAAAACCGGGTAACTACTGATGCACTTGCCAAAGTAATGCTGTATGCCAGGTCGAAGCCCTGGTTCCAAGTTTTTTCAAATTCACTGCCAGTTATAAATGGCGTGGCCATGAAGAGTGGCTCAATTGGCGGAGCAAGAAGTTACACCGGCTATTTAAATAATAAGGATGGAAATGGGTATACGTTTGCAATTATTGTAAACAACTACGACGGAAACTCCAACGAGGTTGTACGTAAAATATGGGCGCTGCTTGACATTTTGAAATAACTTCGCAGAAACATCTGAAACAGGTTATGCCCACACAAAATTTTAAAAATCATTTCCGCATTGTACCAATATGGCATTTTGTAACATCACTGGCCATCCTGGCAGCAATAATCGGCTCTTTTGTTAATTTATCCGTTTCCTGGAATGATCATGATAATTTCTACTCGTCATCTCTTATCTGCCTGGTTACCCTCATACTTGCTATATTCTACGTTTACATCCGCAGTAATTCACTGCGAGTACAGGACCGTGTAATAAGGGCGGAGGAAAATCTTCGCCATTATATCTTAAATGGCAAATTGCCCGACAGCCGTCTAACCATGAAACAAACCATTGCGCTTCGCTTTGCACCAGATGAAGAACTCGGCAAACTGTCAAAACGTGCAGTCGATGAGAATCTCAACGCACAAGAAATCAAGAAAGCGATTGTAAATTGGAAAGAGGACACATACAGAGTCTGACCGGGAATAGCGTTTAGTCAACAACTTTGAAAATCAATAGAGTGTTGTATTCAGAAAAAGTGTTGTAATGCTTCCCGCAATACGACCGGCATTGATGTTTTGGTTTTGCTTGCTGCGTGCATACAATAACAAACCACTTTGCCTACAGCCAATAACTTCTGCTTGGCGCTTCGTCCATAAATGTTATCAACAAAAGGTTCATATTACTTCATCATTCCATCTACACTTACTTTGCCTGGCCCGCACAAAAGTAAGGTAATGAAGCAGGTGAGAAACAGGGCAGGCTTTTCACCATCCCCAAAAAAATCTCCATTGTGTGCTTTGAAAAGGGCAACAGACGTGGCTATGATAAGTGGAATGACTACCAGCCGTGAAAACAATCCGATGATAAGGAATATGGCACAGAAAAATTCTGCAAAGATGACCAGCGATAAGCTCAAGGTACTGCCAATGCCTAAAAAATTCATAAACTTCATTTTCATGTCAGCAAAATGAACAAGCTTGCTATAACCATGAGACATTATCAACGCACCTGCGCCTATACGAAGCAAAAGCATTGAAATAGTAAAGGCAGCAGCACTATAGTATATAGAAAATAATTTTCTCATTACCCACGTTTTTTCAAAAGTAATTTATTGTAGTGATTTAAAATGAAATGTTAATCCTGTCAATTATCCATAGGTGTTGGAAATGAAGTTTAATTTGAGCCAAAATAATTTTAAACTTTACTTCGTTGTAAATATTGTACATCCATTTATATTTTTTGGCATAATTCGGGATATAAGTAGAAAAATGAGAAAATAATCGATATAAAATATACGGGGCATTTTTAAAAGACATCATCGAGCATGAAAAAAACAATCTTCGCTTTACTTGCATTATCTTCTTTTTACCTGGCCGTTGCCCAGCAGACAAGGTTCATCAACGATCCGCAGGCCTTATTCAGGCAGGCGAAAGAATACTACCAAAAAGAATATTATAGTCTCGCTTATCCTCTTTTTAAAGAACTGAATCTTACCCTGCGTGAAACAGACCGAAGCAACCAGGCATTAAACTACCAGGAGATCAGATATTATACAATTGTTTGTGCGCTTAAGCAAAATGAGGCCGGGGCCGTGAGTGCTTCGCGCGAATACATAGACCTGGATGATAACGCAGCAAGGGTTGAAATGATGAGCTATCATTTGGGTGAATATCATTTTCGCCGCAAGGATTATCACCAGGCTAATTCATATTTTGAAAGAACATCGATGGAACACCTTAGCAATCGTGAAATCGCTGACATGAAATTTCACCAGGGATATGGTTATTTTAACCTGCAAAGATTTGAGTTGGCGAAACCCTTGTTTGATGTGATACGTCAGTTACCTAATGACCCGAACTACATTGATGCGAATTATTATTATGGATTTCTTTCGTTTAACGACAAGAAGTACAACGATGCCTTATCTGCTTTCACGGTAATAGAGAATGAAGAACAATATGCACCGCTTATCCCGTTTTATATAGCAAACATTTATTATAACACCAACCAGAAGGAAAAAGCACTCACTTATGCCGAAGACAAACTTAAAAAGGGGGGCCAGTTGTACGATCTTGATATGCGCCAGCTTGTAGGCCATGCATATTTTGAAAAGCAGGATTATGGCAAGGCGCTTCCTTATCTGGAGGCTTATGTTAATCGATCAAAAAAAGTGAGACGTGAGGATCTTTATGAAGTTTCCTACGCATATTATCAAACCGGAATTTTTGCAAAAGCTATCGACGGTTTCAAACAGTTAGGGGGAAAAGAAGATTCGCTCTCGCAACATTCCATGTATCTATTAGGCGACGCCTACTTAAAAACAAACCAGAAAGCCAATGCAAGAAATGCATTTCTTTTTAGTGCATCAAATAACAGCAATGATTATCAACGCGAAATATCTTCGTTTAATTACGCAAAACTTTCTTATGAATTGGGTTACCAGGATGTGGCACTGACTGAATTACAACGTTTTCTGGCAGGTTACGGGAGCTCCACCTACAACAACGAAGCAAAGGAATTGCTTATATCGGTATTAACAAATACCAATAATTACAAAGATGCGCTTTCTCTGCTGGAAGGATTGCAATCACCTTCTGAAAATGCAAAAAGGCTGTATCCTACAATTCTTTACGGTCGTGCTACTGAAATGGTAAACGATGGCTTGCTGGTTTCGGCGGATGAATTGTTATCAAAAGCCCTGAACGACTCTTACAATGCGTCGGTGCTTCCCTACATAAATTTTTGGAAGGGAGAGATAGCCTTTCGTTTAAATAATATTGACGATGCCATTCGTTATTACTTTGAATATCTGAAGACTGGAAATGTAAATGGCGAAGTGAATCCTGTCAACGCAAAGTACAACCTGGGTTACTGCTTTCTTAAAAAAGAAAATTACAAACAGGCATTGGGATTTTTTGAGCAGATTATAAAGACTCCCCGCGTTAATGCTTCGTCGTTTGAACAGGACGCTTATATTAGAAGTGCAGACTGTTATTACATGAGCCGCGATTTTAACAGGGCTTTGGGTATGTATGATCAGGTATTAAATTTTTCCTGGCCTGCTTCTGACTACGCCACCTTTCAGAAAGCCCTGGTGGCTGGCGTAAACAGCGGCAAAGAAAAGATAAGGTTACTAATGACTATTCCTCGTGTTTACCCAACATCGGCATTGGTTCCAGACGCTAACCTTGAGATTGCCAATACCTACCTTGCAGATGAAAAATACCGGGAATCGATACCTTATTTAAAGAATGTGATCAGTGCAGTGAGTGGTGAGGCACTTAAGCCCAGGGCACTGCTTAGAATGGGCATCTCTTATTACAACCTGAACAACAATAAAGAAGCATTAAACCAGTATAATTTATTATTAAAGCAATACCCGAATTCAGTGGAGGCAGAAGAAGGATTGGAAAATGCCAGAACCATTTATGTAGAGGAGGGTAGGAGTAGCGAGTATATAGCGTTTGCAAAAAGCATCGGCAAAGAAATATCGAACACGCAAGAGGATTCCCTGTCTTACGCTGAAGCGGAAATTTCGTTTAACAATGGCAGTTTTGACGCGGCTTTAGCAAGGTTTGAAAATTATCTTTCGAAATTCCCTGATGGCAAATATTCACTGGAGGCCAATTATTACAAAAGCGATATTTATTATAATAAGAAGAACATGATAAAAGCAGTTGCCGGTTATGAATGGGTCGCTGACAGGGTACCGAATAAATTTGGAGAGAAATCATTGTTGCAGGCGGCACGTTTGAATTTCTTCGAAGGAAAAAATTACGAGAAAGCCGAACAATATTTTACAAAGCTGAAGGAATTTGCCAGTAACCAGGAAAACAAGCTGGAGGCGATGCGTGGATTGTTGCGCAGCCAGTTTCAATTGCAGAAATGGTCTGCCGCCACCGATAATGCGAAAGAACTGCTGGCACAGAAAGGAAGTAGCACAGATGATAAAGTGCTTGCTAATTTCGCACTTGCCAAAGCGGCACAGTCAGGTACCCAATGCGAGGTGGCAATTGGTTATTTCAGATCGGTCATTAGTGCCAATAAGGCGTCGTATGGCGCAGAGTCGAGGTACGAAATTGCTAGCTGTTTGTTTCAACAGGATAAATTAAAAGATGCGGAAAAGGCTGCTTTTGAAGTTGTTAACAAAGCAGGTTCTTATGCCAACTGGGTTACAAAGGCTTATATTTTACGTGGCTATATTTATTATAAACAAATGGAGTATTTCAACGCTAAGGCAACGTTTCAAAGCGTGATGCAGAACGCGGGCATACCCGAACTGAAATCTGAGGCACAGCAAAAACTCGAAAAAGTTATTCAGGCAGAAGCCGCGGAAAGTAAGGTAGGAACTTAATTTGGGTGATGAGTGATGAGTGATGAGTTGAATCGGGTGTTTATTTTATTCAAATGATTGTATAACTCATCATTCATCACTCATCACTCATCACTCATCATTCATCATTACCCCAACACCATTGACCAACACCAAACACAATGCTCAACTTTTAACTGATGATAAGAAAACAAATTCTTCCAGCCTTACTATTGTTGTCAGGCGGGTTATTTACAACACATTTTTCCTTTTCCCAGGACAGCACCAAAAGAAAAACGATTGAAATAACCTCTACCTTCAAGCCGGTTCTGAGAGAAGCAGTCAAGATAAATTTCAATGCGGCGCCGCCTTCTGTCGATTCGTCAAAGGTGAACCTGAATTACAATATTCCTGCCCAGAACCTGTTTCTTACTTACCAGCCAGGCTCGTTGAAACCAGTAGCGCTGGAAGTTGATTCTACCTCTGCATGGAAATTCAGTAATTATGTAAAGGCAGGCGTTGGAAATGTTCACCTGCCTTACCTGCAGGCCGGGTTCAGTTCCGGTGATGGCAAAAATTCATTCCTGAACGTATTTGCAAAACATCTGTCATCCAAAGGCAGCCTGCCGTTTCAAAAAAACAGCCAGACCGGTGTAGGCATCGCCGGCACACTCAAAACCCGAAACAACCTTGAATGGAATGCAAATGTCGGTTTCAACAGTGATGATTATTTTTTTTACGGATTTCGCCCAGACAGTCTTTCTTATTCCAAGAACGAACTCCTGCAGCGTTTTCAGACCTTTGAAGGAAAAGTGAGTTTGCGAAATATTGAGCCAACAAAGTATGGAATTAATTTCTATCCCAATTTTAAAACAGCTGTTTTCAGCGGAAAAAACGAGTTTAGAAAAGCCACAGAGTCTAATACCGTACTGAACTTGCCGATACAGAAAACGTTTGGAAAAAGCTTCGGATTCAATGCCGGTTTTACTGCCAACCTCACCAGCTATCGCCCTGCTTCAAAAAAGACTATCCAGAATAATCTTTATTATTTTACGCCTTCTCTTCTACTTAAAACGCCTAACCTGTTCCTACAAACCGGCATCATTCCATCATGGGATAACGGAGCTTTTACCATGTTGCCAAACATCCTGGCAGATATAACAACCAACGATAAACGCTTTACTGTACAATTGGGTTGGCTTGGCTATTATGACAAAGGTTCTTACCAGCGTTTTGCTTCTGTTAATCCATGGATATTACAACCCGAGGTATTGAACAACACCCGGATACAGGAAAGATATGCCGGTTTTAAGGGCTCTGTTCTTAACCATTTTACGTACAGTGCAAAAGTAGGTTTTGTACAATATCATAATATGCCTTTATTTGTCAATGACAGTACTGACGGTAAAACGTTCCTTACTGTGTATTCTTCGGCTATGGAATCTTTGCAGTTGCATGGCGAAGTGGGCTACACGCAGGGCGAAGTTTTTAGTGCTGTGGCCAAGTTAACCTGGAATCAATATTCGAAGGTAAAGGACCAGAAAAGGGCCTGGGGCCTGTTGCCTTTTGAATTCAACGCTGCTGTAAATTGGCAGCTGATGAAAGACTTTTGGTTTAAAAGCGAATTGTCTGCTTGGGACGGCGCGGCGTATCGTACCAAAAGCAAGGAACCAAGGAAAGGCGAAACGGGCTTTGACCTGAATGCCGGACTGGAATTTAAGATCACCAGGCAGTTAAATCTCTGGCTGCAGTTCAATAATTTATTCAACAACACCTATGAACGATGGAACCAGTACAAGGTGTACGGTTTCAACCTGCTCGGGGGAGTGGTGTTTACTTTTTGATGGTGGAGCGGGTATTGAGTGTCATCACAATGGCGTACTTGATAGCCGGGCCTATTACTTGTGCCGTTACCAGGAAGCGGCTCAACCAGGCACAAGGTCCTCTTAAAACTGGCGCAAGTGTTCCAACGGGCTTATCTCGGGACTGTTCAATTCATCAAAAATGCCCGTTGGACAACTTGTGCCGTTACCAGGAAGCGGCTCTACCAGGCATAAGGTCCTCTTAAAACTGGCACAAGTGTTCCAGCGGCTTATCTCGGGACTGTTCAATTCATCAAGAATGCCAGTTGGACAACTTGTGCCTTCCTTAAGTAGAAGGAATTTAACTGCAGAGGGGCGCAGAGGAGCAAAGAATAGCCTTGTGCCGCTACAGCAAGCGGCTCTACCAGGCACAAGGTCCGCCGGGCGAATACTACATGAATGCTTAATACCCAAATGCCCGACGGAACACTTTCGCCAGGGACGAACTATAGCTGTCTGCTTTCCGCTTTCAGTTATCAGCGATTATTACTCTATCACTCATAATCCATAACCCATCACTCATAACCCATTAACACTTCTCTTCATCTCGGCAGATGATTAAATTTTTGTGTTTCCAATTAAAGTTTTACATTTCACGTTTTTAACTCACCGCTCGCATTATGATAGATATTCTAAACAAATACCTTATTTTGTTTAAGAGCCTGAATATTCCTGGTGTGGGCAGTTTATTTATAGAAACGCTTCCGGCAGCAACAGACTTTGTAAACAAGCAAATAGCTCCGCCCCGGTATACCTATCGTTTTGACAAGTATTTTGATTCTCCTGATAAAGACTTCTTCAACTACCTGGCAAGCTGTAAGAATATCCCGGACTACGAGGCCATGAAATTATATAACCAGTTTGCCGAAGACATGCGAACGACTATCAAATTGGAGGGGCAGGTTCTTTGGAAAAACGTTGGCCATTTTAGCAGAAATGATTCAGGTGAAATTGCGTTCGAACCCCTTAACGGTATGCGGCCACTTTACGAACCCGTAAATGCCGAAAGGGTTATTCGGAACAATGCATCGCACACGGTGTTAGTGGGCGACCAGGAAAAGACCAGTGTTCAGATGTCTGAATTTTTGCAGGAAGATAAGAAAGCGCGGCTTTTTATTGACAACAAGAATTGGAGATTGGCAGCACTGATACTGGCAGCGGTTGCATTGGTGATACTTGCTATTCATTTTTCCATAAATGGTTTTAGCTGGCAGGCTATGGCCAACCAGCAGCCAGTAAAAATGGTACAGCCAACCAGGCCCTAGGTTGATCATCCGTTTTAGCAATTGCCTTACCCATCATTTAAACAGTAAATTTTCCC
>JBBJOD010000110.1:0-11231 GCA_037721715.1 Chitinophagaceae bacterium
TTATAACCGCTTAATGGATAAACAGATTTATCTACGTTCTCTTTTACAGCAGGATCATATCCCTCCATACTTTCAGGTAGCAAAACCTGGGGAGCATTTATTACAGTAAAATTCCCTTTTCCTTCTATTTTAACTTGCAGGGAAAATTCTTCGCCCACATTAACCATTTTGTTTTTGACATCGGCTTGCATGGTAAATTTTCCAACGGCTCCATTGAAACTTGCGGGCTTATTTACGACTGGCAAAGGCTTAACCGTTATAGTTACCGGTTTACTGGCCAAACTGAATGTGTGTTCTTCTACTTCTCCGCGAACGCCTTCATTCGAAAATTCCTCGAGAAATTGCTCCATGGGATTAAGAGATCCTCGTTCCCTCGATTTGGTTCTTATAAATTTCACCGTATTGTCTAATTCTACCGGGTCAATGATAAATGTTCCGGCTTGTAGCGGAAATAGCTGGGTCTGCCTTATGAGGTGAGCATTAAAAAGCCTCCCCTTTATTGATTGTACGGTTGGGAGGTTGGCTTCTGGTTCAACCATATCAAATACACTAAATCCATTAAGAGAGGGGCGTTTTAACACTTTTGATTCCGATTTAAGCCGAGAGAATAATTTAAAGGTTGCCATAATCGGTTCCCCTTCATAACAGGTTGTTTTATTGACATCGGTTTTAACAAATAAATTATCTTTTATCTTTTCTGTCATACTCTCTCCGGGTTTGAGAATGTATTCTTCCTCCACTTCCGGTTTTACCTGTGGAAACATCCGGGAAAGTCCAGGAGAAACGTTGCCGCTTCCAGCGCCTCTTCCTGAATTGCTTACCAATATGGCAACAGATTCAGACTTCATTGCCTTTCCATCAATAATCGCAGTGGAGCCAGGCACTACAAGTCGGCCTTTTAGAAGAGGTTGTAGAATGAACGAAATGGATTTATACTGCGATAATACCCCGTTCATGTAGCTCATCCCGTTTGATTGAATGGGTCCCTGAACCACTCGGAAATTAATAAAGGAAGGCATCTCTATTTTATCAACAGTTTTTGCGTTTTCAACAGTATATTCCACCTGCACCACATCGTCAAGCGAAGGCTGTTTTTCATTGACAATCGTTGAAAATTTAACCTGTGCAAATAACGTTATACAGTTTGCCCAAGCAAGTAGTGTCATTGAAAAATAAAGTAGGTATCTTTTAATTGGCCTGAATGTTAGATCCATAATCGCTTCCGGTAAAAATCTCAGCATGTAAAGATAAATTTTGCTGTGTTTCCTTATCGTTTTAAAGAGGGTTAAATGTCAGTTAAAAAGAAGAATGAATGATGAGTGATAAATGATGGCGCTGCCCCTGCGTCTAACTCATCACCCATCACTCATCATCCATCACTCATAAACCCTCTATAAGTCGCCCAATTGCGGCCGGACCAAAATCTCCTCCACTACCGCCCTGCCTGAGAGTTGCGAAGCTGCATAAACCAGGTCCGCAATATCACCAGACTCCATGATGCGTTGTGGTGAAACATCGGTTCCACTCCAGGAATCTGTATATACGGCGCCTGGCATAACGGCCGTGACCTTGATGCCATAGGTTTTCATTTCTTCCCGCAGGTTTTTTGAGAAACCAAGTAGTGCAAATTTACTGATGCTATAAGCCCCACCGTTTTTATATGCATTTAAAGAAGCAATTGAGCAAACATTAAAGATATGTCCCCGTTTGTTTTCCATCATACCTGGCAGCAAAGTTCGCGTGAGGTGGTAGGCACTGTATAAATTTACCTTCATCATTTTTTCAAGTGTTCCCTCCTCTTCGTTGTAAACTTGCCCGGGAATAAATTGTCCTGCATTGTTAACCAATACATCTACACTGCCTCCAGGCATTTTTTTTACTTCTTCCAATGACCAGGTACCAAACTTTTTTGTTTCTATGCTATCACTCAGGTCAGCCGGTTTAGCCTTGATGATGACTGAAGGGTATTTTACCAGCAATTCTTCCATCGTTTGATAAAGCTGCACCTCGTTTCTTGCACACAAAATAACAGAGTGATTATTAGCAGCAAACTTTTCAGCGATGGCTTTTCCCATACCTTTACTAGCACCGGTAATAATAACATTCATAAGTACTGAGCGTTTAAAAGTCTTCTCATTAAAATTAGGCAGAATAGGTGGTTGCCATTCAAAGAAACTAAAAAGATATATTTTTGTTTAGATCAGCAGGTTTAACAAATTAGTGCCTGTGTTTTTAATACGTGCTGATAGAATCTGTATCATTATGAAATATAAGCATATATTTTTCGATCTTGATCATACCCTCTGGGATTTTGACAGCAACAGCCGGTTAACCTTACGAGAACTATATGTTTTGTTTGAACTTGATAAGAAAGGAGTGCTCGATTTCGATCTTTTCCATAAAAATTACCTGGTTCACAACGATATGCTCTGGGCCAGATACCGCAATGGATATATTAAGGTGGATGAGCTGCGCTGGAAGCGAATGTGGCTCACCCTTATCGATTTTAAGATAGGTGATGAAATCCTTGCACGGAAAATGGGCGATGCTTTCCTGGACAAGTTGCCACTTCGTAATATACTCTTTCCTCATACGCTCGAGATACTCCAATATCTCACAGATAAAAAGTATAAGCTGCACCTGATCACCAATGGATTTGAATTCACCCAACATAGCAAGCTGAGAAATTCGGGAATCGATAAATACTTTATTGAAGTTATTACCTCTGAAAAGAGCAACAGCCTAAAACCGAGGAAAGAGATATTTGAATATGCTTTTAGTAAAACCAAGTCCCAATGTCATGAATGCATCATGGTAGGCGATAGCATAGAAGCCGATATACAGGGCGCTATCAATGCTGGCATTGACCAGGTGTATGTTAATCATATCAATGCAGCACCGGCCATTCAACCCACGTTTATGGTACATTCGCTAAAGGAGCTGGAGAATATTTTCTAGTGTCAAAGGCAGTATTTCTATAGTAACTACTCAGGTAAAGACAGGTAAAGGGGTGTTTTCTTCTCTTGCTTGAAGGCATTCCGCTTACAAAGTAGCAATCACAGTTAGCCCGCCTTTCACCACCTGGTTTATATTTACATTCACCTGGGTGCCTACAGGGAGTAAAAGGTCTACCCTGCTGCCAAATTTAATGAATCCCATTTCGGCCGCCTGTTCTACGTGCTGGCCTACCTGTAGATAATTAACGATGCGCTTGGCCACGGCCCCGGCAATTTGTTTCACCATTACCTCCACACCATTCTGATTGATAACTACACTGTGCCGCTCATTTTCTGTGGAAGATTTCGGATGCCACGCCACCAGGTACTTGCCCTTGTGGTATTTGCTGTAGACAACCTCACCACTTACTACGTTGCGGTTAACATGTACATTAGCAGGACTCATAAAAATAGAGACCTGCAGCCGCTTTTCCTTGAAGTATTCTTCGTCATAGACTTCTTCAATAACAACCACTTTGCCATCGCAGGGAGAAATAATCTTGCCATCATCAATCGTTAACACCCTTTTTGGAATACGGAAAAATGACACGATGAACAGCAACAATATAAAACTGGCAATGGTAATGATCCAGCTTATGGCAGGAGCATAAAAACTTATGTAATAGAAGGAAAGCAGGTTTAAAATAGCAAAGGCTATACAACAAACCACAATCGTTCTATAGCCCTCTTTATGAATCGTCATTATAAATGATTGAATATCAAAAATAGGCAAAGCAAACAGCCGCACAAAATCGGCAATGTATTTTTAGGTAACCTGGAGAAGGCAAGTACATTACGCTACCTTTTCTTTCCTGGTATCTATTTCATTGCAGATAGCATTAAAAATTTCTTCAACACTACCCTGTCCATTTATATAGACTACTTTGCCAAATTTATTGTAGTAATCAGCAACGGCCGAAGTCTTTTTATGGTATTCTATAATTCGTGCTTTAATAATCGATTCGTTGGTATCGTCTATGCGACCAGAAGTAAGTCCGCGGTTCAGGAGTCGATCAACCAGTTCTTCCTCACTGACCTTCAATGCCAGCACCACATCGATAGATGTATTCTTAAGGTTCAATAGCGTATCGAGTGCCTGTGCCTGTGCTTCCGTACGGGGAAATCCATCAAAAAGAAACCCCCGGCCCAGCCGGTTTGCATCCAGTGACGAACTGATCATGCCTATCACTACTTCATCAGGTACCAACTTGCCCTGATCCATATAACTTTTTGCTTCCAATCCAAGTTTTGTGTGATTAGCTATTTCGTTTCTCAATAAGTCGCCTGTTGAAAGATGTAGCAAACCGTATTTTGCAATCAATCTTTCAGACTGCGTTCCTTTTCCGCTTCCCGGAGGGCCGAACAAAATAAAGTTAAACATAGTATTACTAACCTTGAAAGTGAATAGTGCTGATAAAAATAAACAATTAGTTGTTTAATGCTTGTCGATGCTCGAAAATTGGTTTTCAAAGGTAAATATAATGGAGTTTACAGCGTCACCCTTCAAAGAACACTTGGGGCAAAGGAAATCTTTGCTTCGTTTTATAGCTTAATTGGTCAGCGGATTAAAGGTATTGTGCGGGTTAGCAAATACCTGGAGAATAGCAAAGGATGTTATTGAGATAATCAAAAATATGCAGCAGGTTCATTCAATTAATAGGTAAAAAGGGTCTTTTAGCCTTATTTAGTAACAGTGGCCTACATTACATTTGGAATGTTAATAAGGTAAGCGGTTGTGAATAAAGCAGGGAGAACCTAATATAATTAGTTTTTTTACTAATATTATTAGTGTGCATAAATAAAAACAACTAACTTTACCCATTCAATAAATTTGAAGAAATTATATTAGTTATGTCAAATGTAGAAAAGCTGAAGGCGCTGAAATTAACGATAGACAAGATAGATAAGGACTTCGGAAAGGGTAGCGTGATGATGATGAATGAGCGCTCGCAGGAACCCCAGGAAGTTATCTCAACTGGTTCTATTGGCCTTGATGTAGCGTTGGGTATAGGTGGTTTGCCAAAGGGCAGGATCGTAGAAATATATGGACCGGAATCTTCCGGTAAAACTACCGTAGCTATTCATGTTATCGCTGAAGCACAAAAAAAGGGCGGCATGTGCGCCATCATTGACGCGGAGCATGCATTTGACAGTTCCTACGCAAAGCGATTGGGGGTAGATGTAGATAATCTCCTTATTTCACAGCCTGATTATGGTGAACAGGGGTTAGAAATAGCCGATAGGTTGATTTTGTCAGGTGCTGTAGATGTAGTGGTAATTGATTCTGTAGCTGCACTGGTTCCAAAAGGTGAATTAGAAGGAGAAATGGGTGATAGCAAAATGGGTCTGCAGGCAAGGTTAATGAGCCAGGCACTACGTAAACTTACTGCTACCATTAGTAAAACAAATACAATCTGCATTTTTATCAACCAGCTCAGGGAGAAAATAGGTGTAATGTTTGGCAACCCGGAAACTACCACCGGGGGCAACGCCCTGAAATTCTATGCATCTGTTCGGTTAGATATACGGCGTATGGCGCAGATTAAAGATGGTGAAGAAGCAGTAGGCAACAGGGTTAAAGTGAAAGTAGTAAAAAACAAGGTTGCCCCACCTTTCCGTCAGGCGGAATTTGATATCATCTATGGAGAAGGTATCAGCAAAATGGGCGAAATCATAGATATGGGTGTAGAACTCGGCGTTATTCAAAAAAGCGGGAGCTGGTTTAGTTATGATACCACTAAATTGGGCCAGGGAAGAGATTCTGTCAAACAACTGATTCAGGATAACCCGGAACTTGCGGCGGAACTGGAAGCCAAAATCAGGGCTAAAATTGCTGAAGCTGCTTTGGCTTAAGGAAACGGGAATCAACAGGATTGTTTACCCCGGCAATGTATTCAAATACATAAAGTCAATAGCAATTGGCGAACTAGCAGTATTTGTTAATTAATAATAGATGGGTAGTAGTAATCAACGGCTTTCATAATGAAGGCCGTTATTTTTTATTCAAACGGGGAAAAAAAAGGATATAATAAACAGGGTGCTATTAAACACCACCATGGTCTGTAGCTGTGAATTACTTAACGGATGTCTAATGCAATGAAAATATCCTATAGGTTTGTGACGTTTCTTGCGTCTTTGCAAAGTAAAATACACGCCCGGTTGTAAGAGTTACTTAAATAAAAAAGGGGTCAGAATAGAAATTCAACCCCGTTTTTAAAATCCAATATCCTATGAAAAACCGATGCGATGTTAAACGATTAAATCGGATTATACAATAGCTGTTCATACTTAGCGTATTTCTACGTCTTACTTTTACTTTAATTTTTTACCAGTTTTTCCGTAATGATCATGTTGGTATTGCGACGCGAAATAATAATGACATAAAGTCCTTTTTCGAGTAAGGAAACGTCTACTACCTGCAAGCCTGGTTGTAACTGTTGTTTGATTCTTGTTGTTGTCAGCATATCATTAATTTGTAATTCAACGGCATACCCGGTCCTCACTATTAGAAATCTGTCGACCGGGTTTGGGTAAAACTTGCAGAAGGAACTACCTTTACTACCTGCCGCCACTATTTTCGAAACTAGTGGATTTTTACCCGGTCCGGTTACCCTGACGCGGTAGTAAATTTTATCCACCACCGGTTTCTCGTCTTTAAACTCAAAAGATGTTTTTAAAGGATCTGACTTGATTACGCCAATTACTTCAAAGGATTTTTCATCATTGCTGCGTTCAATTACATAGAAGCTATTTTTTTGCAAGTTACTGCAGGTCCATTCCAATACTATCTGATTGTTTTTTTCAGTTGTTGCAGGTGCAAGAACAATTGTTACCGCATCTTTCTTGTCTTGTACATCCCTAATGTTCATTTGTGCCTTAGTGCCGGAACAACATCCCAGCGCAATAAGAACACACAACCCGAGGCTTCGCAAATTTTTTGGGCCCGGGTAAATATAATATGAACTAAATAGATTTCTTATCAAAACTGCCATTCTCCAATAACCATATATTCTAACTGATATTGGATAAGAAAAAACAAATTGATGTTAAGATGCAAGATACTCTGATCAATTAATGGTTTGAATTGAAAGCTGGCGCATTTGCCCAGTAGTTTTACATCATGTCTTTTTGCGTGATTACAGGGTTTTAGACATTCCGTGGCTTTATTAATCGGCCCTTTTAAGTATTTATTGTCAGCACATAATACTTCCATCTGGTTATATTTCGTTATTTTAGTATTAATATAATCGCTTGCTGTACCGTAAAATCAATATCAAGTTTGAGAGTTAAAATTCGTTCTGTTTTTCGTGTGTTTGCTTGGATCATTGGTGCTTTTCTTGCTTTATGGCTTTTAGTTTGGGGGTATGTGATCTTAAATAAAAAAAGCCTGATCAAACAGGTTAATATGGAGTTGAACAGCAGGGTAAAGGGCGATATTAAAATAGGCGACCTGGAACCAAGTCTTCTCAGTACGTTTCCCAGTGTTTCTATCCGGTTATCAAATGTGGTGGTGAGAGATAGTTTGTGGAAACAGCACCATAGTGATTTGCTGAAAGCCGATGATATCTTTATCCGTTTAAAATTTTTTTCCCTGTTTTCCGGCACCCCCGAAATCAGTAAGGTGATTATTCGAAATGGCGCAATACATGTTTTTAGTGATTCTACCGGATACTCTAATGAGTACATGTTCAAAGCTCAGAAAGACACTGCCAAAGATGGAAATTCTGTTTCCAGAGCCACTCTACCTGATATAGAGTTGAATAAAGTACGTGTTATCATGGCTTTGGCAGACCGGGATAAAAAGTACGATTTTGATATTAACCGGCTAAACTGTAATATTAAAACAAGAGAAAATTCTTTGCAGATAGACGTTAAGATGGATATGTTTGTACACAGCCTTGCGTTTAATACCGACAGAGGAAGTTTTGCGAAAGAGAAGCCTTTGGAAGGTAACGTCAGGTTGCAATTCGACCGGGTAAAAAGACGATTAAAATTTGACAATGCAAAGCTGCAGATAGATGACCATCCTTTTACATTTTCAGGTATGTTTGACTTCCTGGGCGTGCCTCCCTTATATTATCTTTCAATAAAAACCGAAAAATTAAATTATAGAAAGGCGTCTAAGCTTCTCAGTGATAATATTACCAGCAGGCTTGACAGCTTTAATATTGAGAAGCCAATAACAGTAAGCGTAATCATTGATGGAACAATTGTTCCGAACAGGATTCCTGTGATCAGCCTGGAAGTAAATGTTAAGAACAACAATATTTCACTGCCAATCGGAGAATTTACAGAATCATCCTTTACCGGGTATTTTAAGAACCGGCTGATTAGTTCAGAGAGGCCGGTTGACAAAAATTCAGGCTTTTATTTCACTGGCTTCACGGGTAAGTGGGAAGGGATACAAATAAAATCAGATACCGTCAGCATTACAAATCTTGAACATCCCGTATTGAGCTGCGATCTACATTCTTCCTTTAAATTAGAAATGCTTAATGAACTACTCGGAGCAAATTCGATCCTATTCACAAATGGCAGATGCGAGGCCGACGTCAGGTACAAAGGGCTTATCATCGAGGGTGATACTGCCGGTGCTAGTATTAATGGAAGTTTAAGATTGCGGGACGCGGGCATCAACTACACGCCCCGAAACCTTTTGTTAACCAATTGCAGCGGCAATATCGTGTTTGATGAAAAGGATGTGTATGTAAGACAAATGAAAGCCCAGGTGGCAAGTACGCAGTTGACAATGAACGGGGGTATGAAAAACCTTACTTCATTGATAGATAAAAGTCCGGAAAAACTGGTACTCGACTGGAACATCGCCTCTCCCAAACTTAACCTGAATGATTTCCTTTCCTTTTTAAACAAACGTTCTGCTTCCGCGAACCCTAATGCATCAAAAAGACGGTTTTTAAAACTTGCCAACCAGATAGACCGGCTGCTTCAAGACTGCAACGTAGAATTGCAACTAAATGCGGACAGGTTGACTTACAAAAAATTTGACGCAAGTAAAGTAGCAGCTAACCTGCAACTGACAGACCGCAATGTCACTTTAAAAAATATGTCGGTAGAGCATGCAGGTGGATCTCTTACACTGAATGGTTCCATGCAGGAAGGGGCAACGCAAAATTCAATTGTTGTGAACTCTGCTATGGAAAACGTAGACATATCAAAGATATTTACTGCTTTCAACAATTTTGGACAAGATGGAATTGTTGACAAGAACCTGAAGGGAAGACTTTCTGCAAATATCAACATAACAGGCGCAATAACCGGTAAAGCAGAAATGGTGGAGAACAGTTTAAAAGGCATGATAGATCTTCGTGTTAAGAACGGCGAGCTCATCAATTTTGAACCCATTCAAAAAATATCGCAAACAGCTTTTAAGAACCGGGATTTTACGGATATAAAATTTGCAGAACTGAAAGAAAAATTAGAGGTGAACGGGTCGCAGATTAAAGTCAACCGCATGGAAATACAATCTACGGTAATGACCATGTTCGTAGAAGGTGTTTACGATATTAAAAAAGGAACTGACCTTAGCATTCAGATACCACTAAACAACCTGGCTAAACGAGGTGACGAATTTGTATTAAAGAACAAGGGTATTAACAGCAAAACAGGTGTAAGTGTCCGACTGCGTGCCAAAACCGGCGAAGATGGCAAGGCAAAAATTACCTGGGACCCCTTTAAGCTGGCATTAAAAAAGGGATCATCAGGTGCCCCTGATTCATCCAGGCTTCCCGTTGCGGACTCATCCCAGGGCAAAAGCAGGCGGAACAAAAGGCAAAGCAATTAGTTATGTAAATCATTGACCGACCTTAGGCTTACTACTGGCTCTCAGCCTACATAAAACAATTTCTTAAGATCTCTTCGTTACAGCCAATAGCTAAGGGCAAATCTTCCAGAGTATTGTTTTTCATGAGTGTTACCCTGCTTGAAAGATGCCATAATAGGTTGCCCTTTTTTTACGCTTCTTTGAGTCTGTCTATACATGTAATGATGGTTTACACTACAGTGTTTGCACTTAGACAGTCAAAAATCTTCGTGAAAAACAACTGAAATAGTCATAAGCCATCGTTAGGGAACCGTCACGTATACATTATGATGAGACCAGTATTAAACCGATAGTAGCCTGGTTGGCAACTCTTAACTATTCCGGTAAAAACCTATGTATGAGCAAATCGTTATTCAAACGAATAAATATTTTTTTGAAAGTTAATGAAGAAACCATTAACGCTTACTTTAATGTTCATGACCCTGCTCCCATTTACAAAAGACAGCTTAGCCAGGAATTTGAAGATTATATAACGAATTATTCTATCGGAATTAAAAGGTATTCAATTGTTACCTATAAGCTTGTTATAGAAAATAAATCTGATTCGCAATACGCTGACCCGCTAATACATGCCATTCGCAGGCACTTCTCATTACGCAAACTTATCAAAGAAGCAGAATTTAAAAAGTTTAAGAAGCGCACTACCATGCTGCTGTTTATGAGCATAATTGTGATAGTCGTTTGCCTGGGCTTGTTGCCGGCCCTTTTTACAGAAGAACATATGATACTGGGTGTTATGAAAGAGGCATTGCATGTATTAAGTTGGGTGATGTTAATGAACCCTATCGAGAAATTAATCTTCTCCTGGAACCCCTACCTCAAACAAATTTCTATACTGGATAAATTTACAAACGCCGAAGTGATGCTATTAGACCATATGAAAACATTGTCTGTTGAAAATGCAGCATAAGCATGCAAACAAGCATTTTTACAATAATAATCCTGTTTATTACGCTGTCAGTTAGGTCACAATCTGAAACCGGACTTGAGCAATATTGCTTTGTTCGAAACGACAGTTATACTTTTATGCCCATTGTCCACTTCAGGAATAAGAATAACTGGTATGCGGAAGCAAGATATAATTATGAAGACACCCAGACCTTTTCACTTTTTCTTGGCAAGACCTACTCAAAAAATGCCGGACTCACTTATTCCATCACTCCCCTGGTAGGTGCGTCTGTTGGAAACTTCCAGGCTGTTTCTGTAGGATTGAATCTAGACATGGGGCTCAACAACTTTTACTTTTCGAGCCAGTCGCAGTACTCATTTTCAACCAGTGTTTATGAGCATAGTTTCCTGTATAACTGGTCTGAAATAGGGTTCCAGCCCTTACCCTGGTTTTATACAGGCCTGTCTATACAACAAACACGACTGCATAAAACTAATGTAGAATT
>JBBJOD010000595.1:0-2959 GCA_037721715.1 Chitinophagaceae bacterium
TGAAAGTTGCCGGTATATTAACAGTAAAGGGCGGTACTGGTGCCATTGTTGAATATTTTGGAGACGGAGCCGACAGCCTCAGTGCTACCGGAAAGGCCACTATCTGCAACATGGGCGCTGAAGTAGGTGCAACTTGTTCGCTATTTGCTTATGACAACAAAATGGCCGATTATTTAAAGATCACGGGAAGAGAAGAAGTTGCCATGCTTGCCGATGGTATCAAAGAACACCTGCGGCCAGATGCCGAAGTATATAACAACCCACATGAATATTACGACCAGGTAGTAGAGATCAACCTGGATGAATTGGAACCTCATGTTAACGGGCCCTTCACTCCTGACCTGGCATGGCCTATTTCAAGATTCGCGGAGGCAGTAATTGCTAACAACTGGCCGCAAAAGCTTGAAGTTGCTTTAATCGGTTCATGTACAAATTCATCTTATGAAGATATCAGCCGTTCCGCTTCGGTTGCACAACAGGCCATTGACAAAAATTTAAAAACCAAGGCCGAATTCACTATAACACCAGGAAGTGAACTGGTAAGGTTTACAGTAGAAAAAGATGGCTTGCTTAATACCCTGGATAGTATCGGAGGAGTAGTTCTTGCCAATGCCTGCGGACCCTGCATCGGTCAGTGGGCCCGTCATATAGACGATCCGACCAGGAAAAATTCCATTATTACTTCTTTCAATAGAAATTTTGCCAAGCGCAATGACGGATTATCTGTTACGCACGCTTTCGTGGCGTCACCTGAATTGGTTACTGCCTTTGCTATTGCGGGTGATTTAACTTTCAATCCCCTTAAAGACAAGCTTACCAATGAAAACGGTGAACAGGTAATGTTGGATGAACCAACCGGACTGGAACTGCCGCCGAATGGGTTTTCTGTAGAGGATGCTGGTTACCAGCCTCCGGCTGAAGATGGCAGTGCGGTGCCGGTTGCAGTTAGCCCGGACTCTGATCGGTTACAATTGCTTGAACCGTTTCAAGCCTGGGAAGGAACAGATGTAAAAGGATTGATACTTTTAATAAAGGCGAAAGGAAAATGTACCACCGATCATATCTCGATGGCAGGGCCTTGGCTTAAATACCGCGGCCATCTTGATAACATTTCAAACAACATGCTTATTGGAGCACTAAATGCCTTCAACGATAAAACAGATTCAGTAAAAAATCACCTGACCGGCGAATACGGTCCAGTACCTGCAACACAACGTACCTACAAAGCTGCCGGGCTCGGTTCGATAGTGATTGGAGACGAAAATTACGGTGAAGGGTCTTCCCGTGAACATGCGGCCATGGAACCCAGGCATCTAGGCGTTCGTGCCATCCTCGTTAAGTCTTTCGCCCGCATTCACGAAACAAATCTTAAAAAACAGGGAATGTTGGCGTTAACATTCTCTGATAAGGCAGATTATGACAAAGTGCAGGAAGATGATACCGTAGATATTATAGGCCTACAGGAATTCACTCCCGGCCGGCCGATAGCGGTTATTTTTCATCACAAAGATGGACAGGCAGATGTTATCAGCACCCTTCACACCTATAATGAACAACAGATCGAATGGTTCAAGGCAGGGGGAGCGCTGAATGTGATCAGGCGCGATTTTGCAAAGTAGGTATTAATAGGAAATATGATACAGAGAGTATCAGGTAAAAGCTAATTAACAACTTTTTGATCCATTATATCTGACCGATTACTCACCCCAGTTGCCTCATTTGATACAGGAGGATAATGAATAAAAAAATCATTCTTCCTATCATCAAATTAATTAGATTTATGTTTTGCTTGTCATCAAAAATCGCATTGCTATATGGGCGACTTCCAAATAAAAAAACAATCTAAAGTTTATGATGCAGTAATAGTGGGCTCCGGTGCCGGTGGTGGCATGGCTGCTAAAGTGCTGGCAGAAGCCGGCCTTGAAGTTCTTGTTCTTGAGGCTGGGCCCACTTACGACTCGGCACAGGGAGACATGTTGAAATGGAACTATGACTCCCCAAGAAGAGGTTCCGCTGGTAAACACAAGAATTTCGGAGACTATGATGCTGCCTGGGGAGGATGGGAAATACCAGGTGAGCCCTATACCAAAAATCCTAACACAAATTTTGATTGGTTCAGAAGTCGCATGCTGGGGGGAAGAACCAATCATTGGGGAAGAATATCGCTTCGTTTCGGACCGAATGATTTTAAACGCAAAAGCATCGACGGACTTGGAGACAACTGGCCCATCAGTTATGATGACATAAAACCATACTATGACCGCATCGATAAGATGATCGGAATTTTTGGAAGCGCGGAAAATATTTATAATGAACCGGATGGTATCTACATGCCTCCCCCCAAGCCGAGAGCTTACGAACTACTGATAAAAAAAGGGGCTGAAAAAAGAGGAGTAAAAATTATACCGGCACGTTTATCTATCATCACAAAGTCACTGGGCGATCGTCCTGCGTGTCATTTTTGCTCTCAGTGTGGAAGGGGTTGCGCTACCTATTCTAATTTTTCTTCACCGGGGGTATTGCTGCGGCCAGCGTTAAAAACGGGTAAACTTCAAATAGCCACCGGCGCCATGGCAAGGGAAGTGATTATGAACGACCAGGGAAAAGCCGTTGGCATCTCTTATGTAGATACGACAACATTACAGGAATACCAGGTTAACGGAAAGGTAGTTATTCTTGCTGCCAGTACTGGCGAAACAGCGCGTTTATTGCTCAATTCGAAATCTTCGCGCCATCCGAATGGATTATCAAACGGCAGCGGTGTTGTAGGTAAATATATACATGATTCAACAGGCGCGAGTGCGTCTGCCTTCATACCAAGTATGATGGATATGCCAAGGTATAATGAAGATGGAGTGGGAGGTATGCACTTGTATAGCCCCTGGTGGATAGACAATAAGAAGCTCGATTTTCCAAGAGGTTACCATATTGAGTATGGGGGCGGTATGACGATGCCTGG
>JBBJOD010000111.1:0-11181 GCA_037721715.1 Chitinophagaceae bacterium
AAACTGAGTTGGCTTTTACATTTTGAAATGTATGTTCAATACCCTTATTAGAAATGAGAATAACTATGCTGCTGTCAGAAATTCCTTTGACGTTAAACAGAATAGAAAGCTTATTTCTTTTCTTAGCAAAAAGGGTATCGCCTATTGCCGTTGAATATTTTGAATGTACAGGACTAACTACTAAACCTAAAGATATGTTTGAGTTTTCAGCGATATAACAGCGGCCTTTTCGTATTCCACTAATGATAGCATTACGATTAAGCCCTTCGGAATAAACAACTGTTTGAGGATGAGCAATTATATTTTTACTCTCAGGTTTATGGGTGTCACTTGCACCTATAGCGGTTTTCACTACACCTTTTTTTAGCATACTATTCCACCATACAACAGCATTCTCATCAAAATTTTCCCAGGTACCGTTCCATACTTCTATAGCATCAAAACCTTCTACAGGAAACCTGAAATCAACAATGGTATCCTTTTCATAATAAGGGTGATTAATAACACATAATCCTCCTGCAAGCCTTACTTGTTCCTGGTATTTATTCACTAAACCCGATGCTGCATCATAACGCCATTCTATCCAGGTATCAGGATTTATACCGATAGCATTCCAATGATTTTCCTGGAAGGGAGTAATTTCCTCTCCGTTTAAAATCAGAATAGAACTATCATCATATCTTCCCCAGGTAAGGTTAGCTGCGTTCGTATTATGATTGCTCGGGATCATAAAATCAAGACCCGCAGATTTGCTGTACGCTACAAGTTCCGCTTGCGTGTAAACACCATCGGAGTTTACATCGTGCATGTGCAAATCTCCGCGGTACCAGCCTTTCTTATCATTAATCCATTGGCGTGAAGGCTTTGCAATAAAACTTTTAAGGGGACTTCCTGTTTTTTCGAGGCTTACCTCCAATTGCCAATCGTAACCATCTTTCTTAATGCTTGTAGGCACAAGCATAACATTCCATATACCCTTGTTAACAGGCCCGGGTATATAACTGGGAGTAGCTTCTTCTTTTGTAATATGTACTTGTTTGCTGCTTACACCACCTGCCCAACCTCTAAAGCCATTAGACGGCCCAAGCCCAATTCCTCTTTCATCAAACAGACCGATATCGAGAACATTATTGGTTGGTTCTGTTATAGTTGCATGCATATTGAAAGCAGTTATGCCATCGGGGACGTTAACCGGAATGTATAATATTGTCTTCCTTACTTCATCTTTTGTAAAGTGACCCGTTATCAATGTGTCCCATACCTTTGCATGCTCCGCTGATTGTGCCCAAAGACAAGAAGCAGGATGAAAGAGAATCAAGAGTGATAAGGATAACGTGCAGAACAACCCTTTAATTTTTGCTTTTATTATATAATTGAGATACCTGAGACAATAACTCCCGAATACAACAAACGACCTGGCATCTTCAAAGAGATTTAATTGAGATGCAGGAACTATTTTGAATGTATTACTAATCATATAGTTTTAGTTCTTTTAGCTTTTACTTTATCACCTGCAAACATCACCTGAGGCCCAAAGAAATACTGCTCTAATCTTGATTACTAAGTTACAAAAGCTCCTTAGTTACGGTAAAAAGCGATGTTTTCTTTTGTTAGTATATCAATAGGCATAAAATATGCTTTCGCTACTGACATGGAAAAAGCCAGGTGGTGATAGAGGGCTATCATGCCTCTGTAGGCCTGCTCCATTGGTTTTTGACAGATCAGGAAATCAATTTTTCCATTGCTCAAAAGGTCAATATTTTCCTTTGTAGAGTCGTAACCTATTAATATTACGTTTTTGCCCTGTTCATCAAGATATTGAGCAACATTCGCTACTCTTGAATTGGTTACAAAAACAATTTTAATGTCCTTATTGTTTTTAAATTCAGCATCAAATGTATTGTAAATGGCTTTTGTGTGAGTTTGCCTGATATCTATTCTGATGACATCATTTGATTTTCCATTATCCCTGAAATATGCCTTAAACCCTTCTTCTTTTTTCAATAAGTGATGGTGATTGTCAATTTCCTTAGAAATATTCACCAGTAAAATTTTGCCGTTTTCTTCCAGGAGATAGCTTATGAGATGTCCTGCCAAATATCCGCTCTGAACCAAATCCGGCCCAATATAGGAAAGGCTCTCCTGGTTTGGAAGATCAGAATCTATTAACACATAAGGGATATTATTTTTTTTACACTTCTTAGTGAAATTGAGTGATTCTTGTATAAAAGAAGGGGCAAGTAAAACACCGTCGGGACTCGATTTTAAAATAATATTTGTTTGCCTGATAAAAGAATCTTTTTCATTCTGATCATAAAAGTATTTATCTATAGAGATACCAAACTGACTTATTTCAGCTTCTGCCTGTTCAATACCTTTTAAGGGGGCTTCCCAAAAACTGGTCTCCACAGACGCTTTAGGAATAATGGTAGCCAGCCGTAAGATCTTTCTTGAGGCGAGTCGCCGGGCCAACAAATTTGGTTGGTAATTCACCTCTTTAATAATCTTATTTACCTTGCTCCTTGTATTTTCTGATACGCCTGTTCTATTGTGTAAAACTCTGTCAACTGTGGCTATCGCTACGTTTGCTCTTCTCGCAATTTCTTTTACACCTGATAAAGTTGAATTTTTTTTTCTGCTCATGTGTTTGAAGTATTGGCCAAAACTTAAGGTCTCCTTTAATTTAAAAGCTGCGTCTCCATCTTGCAATTTTTACTAACGCGAGTAATGGTTTATTATTTCTACTAAGGGTCCTGAATATACCGTGGATCCGATTGCAACTTATTCATCAACAAATACGTGTCGCCGGAATTAGTACCATACGTTTTCGAATAACTTTGGAAGGGGTAAGAACTTTCAATACATATTTTATTTTTTTTCCAGTCATAACATAATGTTTATCGGCTACAAAGCAGGAGCATGCTTCCTTCTTGTTTTACCAAAACTCCAACTCCTGATTTTATGCCCATACATTGCATAAAACACAAGGAAAAGATAACAAGGAAACAATACCCAATATGCGCTGCGAACATCCAATCTATCCGCAAAATATCCATAAAACAATGGCATAATAGCATTTCCGCAAAGCCCCATTATTAAAATAGAGGCGCCTAACTTCGTAAACTTTCCGAGACCGTCAAGTGCCAGTGGCCATATTCCTGCCCATATCAGCGAATTGGCAAAACCGAGTAAAACAATAAACCAAAGAGAAATATCTACCCTATGTCCCAAAAAAATAATTTCGCCTCGAGCGAAAATGATGAGCAGGGTAAAGATTGTTCCTAATAACGTACAAAGCCTGAGTGCATTTACCTGACTGATTAATTTAGGAATAGCAATAATTCCGAGCAGGTATCCGCAAATTGTACAGAAAAGCGTATAAGATGGAAATACTTTGGCTTCGAGTAAATCAACATTCATGGAACCGGCATAACCAATGATAGTATCAATTGCTATAACCTGTGTGCCTACATGAAGAAATATGGCAATAGCCCCCAGGATCAAATGTGGGAAATGAAAAATACTGGTTTTCCCTGTATTTGCTTTTGCAAGGTCTTCACTTTCATGTTCCGTATCAATTTCAGGCAGGGGTGAATAGCGAATGAATAGCCCAAGTGCAAATAATACAATACCCACTAATGCATAAGGCAGAATTACCCTGCCAATTAATTCATCTAAAGCCAGGTTTTTTTGTGCTTGAGTCATTAAAGGCAACTGCTTAAAAAGCTCGCTGTCGGTTGCTTTCAATACCACAGCCGCAAATATTAAAGGTGAGAGTATGCCTGCGGCTTTGTTACAGATGCCCATCATACTGATGCGTTGAGCAGCTCTTTCCTTTGGACCCAGGATGGTTATATAAGGATTGGTTGCTGTTTGTAAAATAGCCAAACCTGCACCGAGACCAAATAAACCAATTAAGAATATTTCGTAAGTACGGGTCATGGCCGCGGGTATAAAAACAAAGGCACCTAATGCCATTATCCAGAACCCGATCATCATGCCTTTTTTAAATCCGAGCCGCTTCAATAAAAAAGAAGCCGGAACAGACATAACAAAGTAAGAGATGTAAAAGGCAAATGCGACAAAATAAGCCTGAAGGTTGGTTAATTCACAGGCAATTTTAAAGTAGGGTATGAGTATAGCATTAATCCATGAAACAAAACCAAAAATGAAAAACATAACACCAATGATCAATATAGAAATCCGAATTACTCTTTTGCTTAATGATTCTACAGATACCGCTAAAATGTTCTCACTCATCTTTATTAATTGTTATGCAGGGTTTGTAAGATAAATTCTTTGGTCTGACCAAAGTCAGGTGTGCACTTGCCTGATCACTGTTTTGATTTTAAACGATTAGTGGCAATAAAGTAGCCTTGATAGTTTCGATGTTTAAAAAAAATTTAATCCCATCCCGGGTTTTGTGTTAATGCCTTGTTTAAGATTTTTTCATTGTTTGGTATTGGCATCAGCAAATGTTTTGGTTCTACGTTGGTGAAATATCCGATCATAGGTCCACCCGGTACTTCCTGTTGTGCAAGAATTCCCACTTCCTTCATCGTATTCAGGTATATTCCCCAACGTAGCAGATCGGCTTTCCTGGATGATTCAAAGTTTAATTCTCTCATCCTTTCATCCTGAAGAAACTTGCGGAATGCATCTTTTGAAACAGTATGAGTGGAGGCTACATCCGCATCACCTGGTGTATAAATGGTGGCTGTCGCGGTTGCTCCGTTTCCACCGCCACCAGTAAGGGTGATAGATGGAGTTTCAGTGTAAACACCCATTCTAAAATAAGAAACCGAATCTCTGCCTAATGTAATGGCGGTTACAGTGCCATTGGTGATAGTGGCGGTGGCAAGTGCACCGCTGCCTGCACCACCAGAAAATGTAACTGCAGGTGCAGAAGTATAACCAGACCCGCCGTTTGTAATTTGAATAGTTTTAATCCCTTTCGCCCAACCTCTTCTTCGTACCATGTTTACCCTGTTAACAGCATCTGCAGAGGGACCGTTCATTTCATTTTCCGCTTCAGCATACATTAAGAGAACATCAGCAAATCTTAAAAGGGGAACATTCTCCGGAGTCCGCGTAGCGTTCTTTGGCAAAAGTGTTTCATATTCTCTCCTGAATTTTCCCGGCGTTTGTCCCCATTTATCCAGTGGGTTCGTAATTTCAGGTTTATAAGTTTTACTTCCATTTGGCCCGGTAGCAGTATAATCGAATAAGGTAATGCTCATATATTTTCTGCTATCGCCCGCTTCAAAAACATTATAAAATTTACTGGTTGTAAACATATATGCATCCGACCTTCCGGAAGCGTTACCTGCCAAAACTCTTGGCCCGTTGATAAAGCCCTGATTGGTGGTTTCTACATAGCTGTCGGTTAAGTTCCCATAAAATTCAGCTTCCCATATACTCTCTTTGATATCATACTTGTCTGAAGCCAGGTTTATAAATACCTGCGGAAAGCTTGGGTTAAGCGCATGGCCGGCTACTGCATCATCAATCACTTTTTTTGCCCAATTTTTCGCATCCTGGTATCTTGCTGTTTCTTTTAAAGGTTCGCCAGCCATAAACAGGCAAACTTTTGCTAAAAAACCACGAACAGCAGACTTGCTCACACGGCCCCCATGCCCGACTTTTGTTATATCCTCTACCAATGGTTCTGCCTCTGTCATGTCTTTCAAAATCTGGTCGTAAACCTGTTTTACAGTAGATCTTGGAACATCAACCTGGGTTACTGAAGCAGTAGGTTCCAGTTTCAAAGGAATGCCCCCATAATATTGCACCAGTTGGAAATAAAAATAACCCCGGAGGAATAATATTTCGCCCCTGATGACATCTCTTTTTGCCTGTGGAATTTCAGCGTTTTTGTTGATATTGGCCAAGAGCACATTTGCCCGGTTAATACCGACGTATATATCAGTCCAGTATTGGGTAGCAAATGCATCACTGGAGGTATAATTGTTGTTGAACGGACCGGTAGTAAGGGTATATCTGTTCATAAAGCCTTCATCTGCAGTCCAGCCATACAGGTAATTTGCATGATTACCATAAAACCCCGTAGTGCCCAAAGTATTATACACGCCGGCTCTTGCATATTCCAATTGTTGTTCAGTAGTATAGTAAGTGTTGGGGTCTAAAAAATCAGTGGGTGTTGGTTCCAGAAATTTTTTGCATGAGCCAAAGCTTAATGCAAAAAGCATAACCAGATAAATTTTATTGCGGCTCATAAATTATGTTTTGTGGTTATATTAAAATGTTGCTTTTAGGCCAAATACAATTGTCCTGGATTGTGGATATGCCGAATAATCAAACCCTGGTGCTAATGTGGCATTACGCACCGATACTTCAGGATCCATTCCGGAATAATTTGTGATGGTAATGAGGTTTTGGGCGGCTATATTTAAGCTAAGCCCGGTTAGCTTTGCTTTCTGAATAATACTCTTTGGCAAATCATACCCCAGTGATAAAGTTTTCAATCGAAGGTAAGAACCGTCTTCTACTACTCTGGAGGAATGAAATCCAATAGGCCCCTGACCACCTGCACGGTAATTTTCGTTTGTTGGATTTTCGGGAGTCCAGCGATTGACATAACTGGCAAATTGATTTAGATTAAACCGCCTGTTGCTATTCCCCTCAAACGTCAGACGGTTGGCATTATAAATATCATTGCCGTACGACCATTGTAAAAGCACACCGAGATGAAAGTTTTTATAAGAAAAATTGTTCATCAATCCTCCTGTATGAACGGGCTGCCCGCGACCAATAACTCTTTTATCAAATACATTTACAACACCATTTCCATCAAGATCTTTGTATTTGATGTCGCCCGGCCTAATGCTGTTTCTTGCCGTTCCGTTTGTGGGCACAGTATTTTTGAGGGTATACAACCCGGCAGGTGATTTATCGAAATCTTCAAACTGGTAATTTCCATCCCATATAAAACCAAACATCTGCCCCGATGGCTTGCCAATTTCGGCGATGTATAAGGGGGTATTAAACTGGGATTCAAAAAATACATTTGTCAGTAATTCATTCTGTCCATCATTTAAAGCCAATACTTTATTTCGGTTAAAGCTGATATTGAAACTGCTTTCCCATCTAAATGATCCTGACTTTATATTAATTGTGTTCAACGTTAACTCAATTCCTTCATTACTTAATTTTCCAATGTTCTTGGTAGCAAAACCAAAACCAGTCGTCGGGGGAAGGGCAGCTTCGAGAAGCAAGTCTTTAGTAGTTTTTCTGTATAGATCTATTATCAATTCAACTCTGTTATTAAATAAACCAAGCTCATACCCTAAGTCCATTGAAGTTGTTTTTTCCCAGCTTAGTTCTGAATTCGCAAGTGATTGAATGTAAACTGAATTGATAGGAACTGTATTATTGAATGAATAGCCATTGATGTCCTGCCTTAACCGAGTGTACCAGTCAAAATCACCTATCCTGTCGTTACCTACAATACCATAACTGAATCGAAGCTTTGAATTGGAAACAACCGGAAATGCATTAGCAAAGAAGTTTTCTTTGTGAATATTCCACGCAATTGCTCCGCCGGGAAAATAGCCCCAGTGCTCCTTAAATTTGGAAGATGCATCTGCCCTGAAAGTTCCGGTGATAATATACTTGGACTTATAATTGTAATCCCATCTAGTGCCATAAGAAACCCTTGAATATTCGCTTGCACCTGCAACGGGGTTAAAAGTAATTCCTTCATCTAGTCCATCCATTCCCAGGCTTTCGTTAGGGAGGAGTCTTGATGAATATCCATGTGACAGCAGTTTACCTCCACCAAAACTAAGAAGCGCCAAACCTTTAACGGTATGGTTCTGATTAAATGTATTAGAATAATTAAGGGTGTTTTCGTTCGACCAGTCTGTACGGTTAGTGTATCGTACAGAGCCATTCACACCATTTAAATTACTGGGATTAAACCTGCTTCCATTGGTGGTTTTTGAATTATAAAATGCATCATCCCTTAAATTGTTTGATCTTACTCCTCCATTAATTTTTAGCGAAAGATTTTTATGGATCTGGTAATCAAGAAATGCATTGCCTTCCAGCAGCGTAGTGTAGCCAAACAAGTGTTGATTCTCCAGGTCAACCACAGGGTTTATTCTGAAATCAAAATTGCCAATAGCTCCCGCATCTATATCCTGCTCCAGCAACTCCTGGGTCTGTCCCGGATAACCAACGGGGCGGTAACCCCATGTTCTGAACATAGTGTAACTGGAGACCGATGTATTGGGAGTAGCGTTAACAACCTGCCCAAATTCTTTTACCCGGCTGTAATTGGTTGTCACCCCAAGCTTCAGTTTATTGCTGATAGTCTGGTCAAGTGTTATCCTTCCTGTATAACGTGATATGCCGGTATTGATAATTATTCCTTCCTGATCGAAAAATGACCCCGAGATGGAATACCTGGTTTGATCGTTACCGCCACGCAAAGAAATATTGTGTTTCTGAACAGCTCCATTGGTAAAGACATGATCCTGGTAATCGGTGCCGGTAATTCTTGCAAAACTATCAAGCGGGCTTTTTAAATATAGAAGAGTGCTGGGTTCCGTTGGAAAAGCTTCCTGCTGGTATTTGACAAACTCATAAGGGCTCATCAACTCCATCTTTTTTCGTCCGGCTGTAAAACCGTAAGAACTGCTCAAGGAGACAACGGGTCTGCCTGTTCTTCCTCTTTTGGTTTGAATAACTATCACACCGTTTGCAGCTCTTGAACCATAAATCGCGGTTGAAGAAGCATCTTTCAAAATATTGAAAGTTTCAATGTCTTCGGGGTTAAGTGTTGCAGGATCTGGATCTTCAACAGGGAAGCCATCAATTACATATAACGGTGACGTGCTTTGCGTAAGTGATCCGGGTCCCCTGATAACAATATTTACACCACCGCCGGGTTGTCCATCGTTGCCAGAAACAGAAATACCGGCAACACGCCCAGCCAAAGCTTCAGCAAAACTTGCGACAGGGGCCTGTTCCATTTCAGCAGCCTTTACCTGTGAAACTGCCCCGGTCAGATCCGGTTTCCTTACTGTGCCATATCCTATCACTACAACTTCGCCCAGGTTTGATGAAGTAGCTGCCATCACAACATCTATGACCTGCTTTGCCGCTACGTTTATTTCCTGAGTCTGCATTCCCGCGTATGAAAAAATCAAGACATCATTATTCGTCGCTGTGATACTATACTTTCCGCCGGCATCGGATGCAGCACCGCGGTTTGTTCCTTTTACCTTTACATTTACCCCCTGCAGTACTCCCTGGGCAGAATCATTTACGGTCCCCGTAATTGTTTTTAAGGTTTGAGAAAAAAGACATGAAGGAGCAGCTAGGCCCACTAGTAATAGCCCGATTAAGGCACACCTGAATGTGTTGTGAAAACACTGGCAAAGAATTAAGGTAATACTCATTTTTCAGCAGTTTTTATAGTTAATATAGTTAAACACCAGATGTCCCAGGTCGGTACCTGGGGAAGGTCAAAAAAAGAACCCTTTTTTTTAATAGTTATCCCCTTCTTTAGGTCCACTTTAATGCTTATAGGGGCTACGAGTGCTTTCTCCAAAAAGTAACGGTGCAGGTACTTTTCATGACTTAATTATCCTCCTTTCGCTTGTTCATTGTTTTCTTCATCACTAATTCTATAGCAGACAAGATCTTTTCTTCCACATTATCTTTAAAAGGTCCCGGCATGCCATAATAAATCATACTTTGATCTGCTTCATATCCTCCTTCGGCCAAAATTTTTTTTGTTGGTATATAACACATCACTTCATTACTGTAACCGGCAACAATCACATTTTCTCTTCCATAGGCCTTCTTTGCAATCAAAGAATAATCAACCACCACTTCACCGCCAAGGGCAATAATGGTAAGATCTTTACTTAATTTGATTGCCTGTACCGGATACGGATACCGGCTTACATCCCAGCTTTTATTATAGGCTTCAACCATTAATTTGGCACGCCGTTGCAGAAATACAGTATCACTCAATAGGTCTTCCTGAAACTTTTTTATATCCACTTCTTTAAATTCCAGGTCAACTACAGTATAAGCTGCAAGAATGGATAGCTCAATTGGCTTCAACTTTCCGGATAAAACCTGTTTTACTTCATCAGAAAGGGTTTTGCCATGCTTTGCTGCCAGTTCCATCGTTCCCCTTGGAAAAGGATTCTGATCACCACCGCAACCCATCAAAAACAAGGCTGTCGCGCCTGGAAAGTTTTTCTCCAACTCTATTTGCGCATAACCGGCATAATCTCCATTAATCATATAATTGTTTCCTTGAACAGTTGTGTTATGACATGCATAAGTGAATAGTACTGCCTGCAACTTGCCATCTGGTGTTTCGAATTTTAAAACGGGTACGTCATGATCAACCGGGCCACTATCATTCACGCCATTTATTATTCCTTTCTCTGTTTTTTGGCGTCTGTTCTTAGCAAAATCAACCGAGCCTAATCCGCTTGACAATTTCATTGGCTTTAAATTTCTTATTGCCATTTCGATTACAGCAACAAGATCAGTGGTAAGTTTTTTACTGTACTTTGATACCGCCTGCTGACCGGCAACATCATACTCTGCAATCACACTCAAACTCGGCCAAACCATTGGCCCCGAGTGCGTATGCGAAGAATTCAACATTAAATTTGATCGCGTGATTCCAAACTTCTGACTGACCCGGTTGGCCACTTCAGCAGAAATCTGGTGAGATAAACCAAGCAGATCAGTAGTAACTATAACTACCAGTTCTTCTGTAGCGCTTTCAATGGCAATAGCTTTGGCCCATAAGTCGTGTTCAACCCCTTCTGCAGGTTTAGTACGGTTGGCATAACCGGAAAGCCACACAGGATTGCCGGGAGTAATTATTTTCCGCCCAATACCTGCCCGCAAATCATCAGCAAACGCTGTTGCGCTGATTAGCAAAAACAAAAAAAGGCAGGGATATTTACAATAACTTTTCACTTAAATAAAGGATTAGGAATACTAATCAAGTCGGTTACGGTAGTATTGTTTCTATTAATCCGGGCTAATGCATAAATGTTTCCATCTCTTCCCACTGCAATGGAATTTACATAAAGTGGCCGGTCACCATTTTCGTAAAAAATGGGTCCGTGATCCTGGTATTTTTGCCAGGGAATATTGTAGGTAACCAGGTGAAGATTTTCA
>JBBJOD010000596.1:0-2948 GCA_037721715.1 Chitinophagaceae bacterium
TTCGCCAGGTTCTACTACCGGCATTGAACAAGTCCATCGACCGCCTGAAATCGGTACTGAAAACAGCCGGAGACTGGATCGTGGAAAAAGTAGGCGCCGTTACCTCACAGGTAGGCGGATTTATAAGCGGCATCCAGGGAAATAGTTACCTGAGTGCTGTATATCCATTGATTAAGTGGATACCCACTGCCATCGACAGCCTAAAAGACTGGGCAACAGACAAGGTTACCGGTATCGTTGCCTATTTGCAGGAAGGTGTAGATCATCTCAAAGCTTTTTTTGAACCCATTCTGAAATTACTTGAGAAGCTGGTGACGGTAGTGGGCAATTTGCTGGGTCATCTGCCTGACCTGATTTTGGGTGTGCCATTTGCACTCATGCCAAAATGCATTAAAGATCCTATTATCAAGTGGCTGACCGAAGTGGTACTCAAGCAGATACCTGTCATCAGCGAATTTATTTCACTTACCGAGAAATGGGAGGACATCAAAACCGCAGCACTGACGGTATTGAAACAGGTATTTGTTGACGGCCAGCTGGCAAAGGGAGTATGGACCTATTTCAAAACACTACTCACAATACTGGGCATCGATCCGCAACTGGTAACAAAGGTTGTTGCCAAGGCAGCACAAAATTTTTCTGCCATCATTACCAAACCAGGCGCCTTTCTTAAAAATATCTGGACTGCCATCAAGGGCGGTTTTTCGCTCTTTTTCCAGAATATCTGGACGCATCTGCCACAGGGGGCACTGGATTGGCTCTTTGGTGAGGTGAAGGGCGCTGTTAAAGTGGCTCCTCCCAAACCTTTTACTGCCGGCGGTATTCTTGGTTATGTGATGGAACTTTTCGGTATCACGAAAGAAAATGTTTATAAGCGGATGAGCGATAATCCCAGGATCGGGCCGAAGAAAGTGGAGATGATCCGGAAAATAGAGAAGACCCTCACCGGTGTGCTAGAGTGGATCAGCGTCTGGATCAAAGAAGGGCCCGAGGGTCTGCTGAAAAAAATCAAAAAAGAGGTCGGCGACCTCAAGGACATGGTTATAAACGGTGTCGTGTCTTGGATAACAAAGAGCATCGTTGCCGAGATCACCAAAAGGCTTATGACCAGCGCAGACCCGCTGGGTATCGGGGCCACACTGAACACCATCAAGCTGATTTACGATACCATGAAAACGGCTGTGGCCTACATCAACAGGATGCTCAATTTAGTGAACAGCGTCATGGATAGCATCGCCGATATCATCAGTGGCAATACCAAAGGCGCTTCCGTATACCTGGAAGGCGTTCTTGCAAAGGCAGTGCCTTTCGTAGTAGGATTTGCTGTGGAAGTAATCATCGGCCCCATCGGCGAAAAGATCAAAGAGATCGTTGGCGGTGTTCGCAAGAAAGTTGACGACGGCATCGACTTCCTGATCAACGGAGCCCTCGATTTTATTGGAGCATTGGTCGTTACAGCAAAAGGTGTTATAGAGGGAGTAAAAAAGCTGCTCGGCCTTGACAAGCCATTTACAGCTGTGGACGGCTCGCCGCACCATTTGTATTATGCCAGCGTTGGCGGAAAGGAACAACTCATGGTAGCATCCAATCCCTCTTCGATCGATGAACTTTTAAAGAACCTGTCAACGCCCGTGAAAGCCAGTACCGATATCGGAATCCAGGCTGCTTACATCAGTGCGGGGCAGCGCAACGGGAAGATTAAAACCTACGAAGGCCAGCTGGCGGCTTTGCCGGAAACGCCGAGCCCTGCCCGCCAACTGGCTTACGACAACCTCAACCAGGAAATGCAGCACATGACCAAAGACCTGGAGAAATTGATGGTAATTACTGCGGGCCCCAAGCCGCCGGATGCTATTTTGCCCGCTTTCGTCTCGGGAGTGAAGGCCGGAGGATTTGAAGCATTGTATATCTCCGCTTCAACCATAGGCGGTGAAGAGGCAAGGAAAAATAACGGTTCAACATTGCCGGGATGGAACGCGCTGCTTGCGCACAAGGATCCTGCAGACCCGTCCAAAAACATTCGTGAGAGGGACAATTACGAAAAAATGCATCTGTTACATAGCGAACTTGGCGGTAAGGCGAGCGATTCAAACCTGACTCCGATGAAAAGTTCTTATAACACAAATTTTAATCTTAAAGTTGAAGCCCAAGCTGTTCAGGACAAGCCATCCAAAGTGTTGTGGTATAAAGTACAAATCGATTTCCATCCTTCCACTGGTACAGGTTCAACCGTTGTGTCCGGAATTGATTACTCGGCTTACCCATCCTCTTTCAATGGCAAATATGGGTACATGGAATTTGATAACGCCAGTAACCAGTGGAGAAAAGCCAATGCGGGAAACCCCCTTAAAGAATTCGGAGCGTCACAGGTGCCAATGCCTGATTTCTCCGGAGGTGCCCGGGAATATGATATGAATACGATCGGTGACATCACGATCGCCAGCATGACGGATGGCATAAATCCCATGCCGACGAGCTATGCCAATATCATTGCCCTGGAGAGACGGGAAGCCCATGATACGGGAAGGCACCGGAAGTTCGACAGCTTCCCGGATCTTACCCGTCGGCTCGACGCCCGGCAAACCATTCGCCCGGCTAGTGGTTTTGCAACTGGCAGGGCTATACTGGACTATTTAAAATCACAGAATAAATTAAAGTTTAACTAAATGAGCAAGTCAGTCAATTACGCGGAAAAAGCACAACAACTTCTTAAAGAACTAAAGGCGAACAAAGCCGTGAAAGTGGAGGTTGGTAAAATAAACAAGCCGCTGGCAGCCTACATCAAAGATTCCCTGGTACTCCGGGGAGTGATCGTTCCGAATGAACTCATGGAGTTTTACGGACAGTGCGATGGATTTCATATTGCCTGGCGTGAGAAGGAAAAAAAAGGGCAGGGCGTTTCCGATGGCGCCGGAGAGATCGATATTGTTTCAGTCAATGACACTTTC
>JBBJOD010000112.1:0-11130 GCA_037721715.1 Chitinophagaceae bacterium
TACCCGTAGTCCTGCTTTTTGAAATCCTGAAACGTTGAGGCTATCAACTTCTATTTGCCTGCTATTCGTAATAGCAACCCCGTCTTGTGTATTTCCGTTTTTACGGCCGGAACCGATAAAATGAAGTTGATGAATTTTTAGATAGGCTGCTTTGTTAATCGTCAAAGCTGTCAGGTCGCCGCCATTAATTATGGCATTGCCGTTGCCGAATGAAGTAATAATAACGGGATTTTCTTTTGTTCCTGCATCTGCGCTATCAAACAACAGGCTGCCCCTGAAAGTTTGGCTGCCATCGAAAAATACTGTGTCACCTGGCTTTAACCGTATGCCATTCAACTTTTCAATGCTCTTCCATGGCTGATCTTTAAGGCCGGTGGCCGCATCGTTTCCTTCTGAAGTTAGATAGTAAGCATTTCCTTTGAAAGGTGTTTGCTGGATAGGCATACGATGCCTGCAACTAAAAGCAGCAATTAAAAAGACGGCTATAGTAAAAAAATGAGTGCTGTTTATAAACTTCATCGTTTTGATCTTTTCAAAATTTTCTATGAGAGGTGTTGCATTGCTTCTATTTTTCTCCTGTTACCGCCTGCCCCGGATAGCGTTTTATGTTGCAGGCCGGGTTTCACCTGAAATTACCTGGTCTTGTACTGATGAATTCAACTGGAAGCAAGTTATTCAAAAATGTATGAGCTCTTCCTGGTTCTTCACTCGGCAGAAAACAGATGCAAACGTACAAGAGAGAGCCGCACGACTGACGTCGCGGCCACGATAATGTTAAATATGTTCTGATGTACTAGTTCAAAACCTTTATACCTTGAAATACGGATAACGAATGTGGCGGTAATTGCTTTATTGGCGCTTTAACTCAATCATTTTAAATCCAGTTCAATTACCCTTATGCTCGTTGGATTCAGCCGGATTGTTTCACTAGTTTGTAACTGCGAAACTTTTCTCCAAACCGGTTTGGTATCTTCAGGGCCTGTGCCCACCAGTTCCCAACATTGCGAAATATTCTTAATAGTATGGCCATGTAAGTTAGGCTCGACTTTCTTTTCATTATCTGATTTATTCACCAGGTACAGAAACAATTTCTTTTGTTTCGGCTTCCAACTGGCAAAGCTTCGAACATGCAAAGAGGAAGTTGTTTTTACCATCTTATCGCCTAAAAAATTTCCCCAGATCGCTATGCCGTATCCGTTTGCATTAAAGTTACCATTACGGTCAAGGGCATCAAAAGCGCTATTAGAAGCGGAGTCATTAGTAATCCATCTTGTGTTCCAAAAGCAGGAAAAATTTACCCGTGGTTCTAAAAGCTGTTCTCCAATCATTTCGAAGTTTACTAAGTTATAGCCCATGTTGTTAATAAAAGGCCAGGTGTATGCCCAATCGAAGGGACCATATTCAGCCACGATTACTTTTAGCTTCTTCTTATCAGCCTCTGATGCATATTTATCAATAGCCCGCAAGGCGGTTTGAACCGGTCGCATCAAATTTTGCAAACTGTCTCTATAAGTATAATACTGGCGGGCATATTGAAAAACCGGGTAATTGCTGATACAAACTTCGTCAATATATCCGGAAGCTTTTGTAAGAACAGTTTTCCAGAATTCATCCGTATTGCCATTAGGAACAATTTTAATGGAAGAATCGATCGCTTTCATTGATTTGGAAAAATCAATTACATCCTGCGCATATATTTCAGCAGTCGAATTTTTATTATTTTTGTGCCAGCTTTCGTTCCCGATAAGCCAGTATTTAATGTTGTATTTCTTTTCTATATTAGCGTAACGTACCCATTCCACTGCATTTTTTATCAATTGATCACGCGTCGGTAATTTATTGCCGGTGGGAAAGTCAAGCAAATACATATCAGCAGCTACTACAACTATTGGTTCTGCGCCTACCTGCGCGCACAACTGAATGAAGTTGTCAAAGTTTAAGACTTCGCGGTTGAAATCAGTAAAGTCTTTGTTTAACACTCTTGAATAACCTCCTACAGCATTCTTGCCAGTACGGGCCAATGTTGGGTAAGATGTATCGTAAGGAGGTTTTGAAAACAAATAGAGGTCAGACTTCTCGCCTCCGGGATACCTTAGATACTTCACGCCCATTGCCTTTAAGGCATCGGCAGTAGAGCGCTTTGGATGTAGAAACCGGTCATTATCCATAAAAAAATCAACATTTATACCAATAGGATGATGGCTTACATCACTTAATGTAGAATCTGGATAAATGGTTACAATAAAAGGATCTTGAATTTCCAATTGTGCGTTCAGAGATCCTATAGCCAACAGATGTAACAGTGCAAGTAAACGCAATCGGAAAATTGTAATTCGATAGAGACCAATAGAGTTTTCGATTTTTAGTTGTATAGTCATTAATCAAGATAATAGCTGTGAGAGTGAATGAAGAATTTTAAAAGGCACCACTTTTTCGTTGCGTAGAGATGATGACGTGATCAGGTAATACCCTTTTAATGCGGGATTGCAATTGAACCGGCAACGTGAATTAAAGGGCAAAGGTCAGCCCGAATGCATAACTCCTTTGGGCTGATCTTCTAATAATTAGTAACCTTGATTTTGTGCAATTACGCCTCCTGATTGTATAATAACATCTGACGGAATAGGAAATAAGACCTGAGTCGGTTTTGCAATTGAAATCCCTCTTGCCTGGGCATTGCTAATAAAAGTACCGTTTCGTATTAAATCCTGGCGACGAATACCGAATTCAAAGTATAGTTCCCGACCGCGTTCCTCAAGTATAAAACTTCTAAATCTCGCTTGATCAGTAAATGCACTTGCAGGCACAGATGCCGTTGTGCCTGCTCTGTCAGTGACCAGTTTTAAATATGCCCTGGCTTCTGCTGTAGGGCCACTTATCTCATTGGTAATTTCAGCCATGGCAAGAAGTACATCAGCATATCGGTAAATGACGTAATCGAAACCTAGTAAATTAGGGACATACCTCGTATATTTCATAGGTATTGCGGCGGGTAACCCGTTGGCTCTATTAACTGTTCTTCCAGTATTAGTAATGTATTCGGTAGCTATAGTTTGAAGGCGGGCATCGCCGACAGGATATTTATCATAAAACTTCCATGGCATATCTATTAACTGATATTTATCTCCTTTTGTAACGTCATTACCCAGGATGGACGCAGCGTTACCCGGTATAATACAGGCATACCAAATACTCGAAGTTGAATTATTTCCAGGTACAGCAAAAATAACTTCACTGTTTTGAGGCGTAATGAATACATCTTTGTAAGAAAGATTCAAAGTATATCCCATGCCTATTAAATCTTTACCTATCGCCTGAGCTTTAGGCCATGACTTATCATGCAGGTATACTTTGAACAAGATTGTTCGGGCTGTCCCTTTTGATAGTCTGCCCCAATTTGCTGTACCATTGTATTTATCTGGAAGTCCGGAAATAGCTGCCAGTAAATCGCTTTCCATAGCAGCTACATAAGCCGCCTGTGTCAGGCGAGGTTCTACTGCATTAGAAGTAAGTGTTGCAGGATCTAGCTTCACACTAACAGGGCCATATAAATCATATAAGACATACATGAACCATGCACGCAAACCTTTAGCTTCTGCCAGGTAAAGGTTTTTATTGCTGAGAGAGGAAGCATTGATTTGAATAATTAAACCAGTCAACTTGGCTACATAACTTACCCTGTCATAAAATGCCTGACCGCTGGTATTCAAGTAAGAACTTGGGCCTAATGTAAACTGGCTGTAAGGAGAATTAGACTGGTCAGACGCTTCATCTGTCTGAATAGTAGTCGCCCATGTATATCCCAAATAACCGGCCGTAAACGAAAAATCAAAAACATTCCTGGAAACATCTGTACTGCCATAATTGGGATTGAACTGAGCGTAAAAAGGAATAAAGGCTGATAATACATCGGATTCCGTCTTAGGAAAATCGTTTGCATTAAGCTGGGAATATATTTTAGGCTCAAGGATTTTCTTGCATCCTGAAACTGTAAAGAGTAAAACAAGTGATAATACGGGTATATTAAATATCTTTTTCATAATAATAATATTTTTTACAATTAGAACTGTGCACTAATACCAAAAGCAGTTGTGAGGGCAGTTGGATAAGGATTATTGTTTCTTTCCATTTCGGGATCAAGCCCGCGCACGTTGGTGATAAAAAACAGGTTATTAAAGTCAACAAAAACCCTAAGTGAACGAACAATCTTTTGGTTGCCTATGGCAGGTAACGAATAACCAAGGTTTACATTTTTTAACCTGGCAAAAAAGCTGTTTTCGATTGTACGAAAATCGTTTACGCGGGTTGGATTATTTGCAGCAGCAGGGTCATTAGCGAAACCTGGATATGTTCCATTAGTATTAAAGGAAGTAAAGGCATCCAATGAATGCCTCTCGACATTACTCGGTACTCCCGGACGTGTAAGGCGGAATAGTTGTACAAAGGTCTGATAACCATCATTGGTAAAATTTCCGTAGGAGCCGTATACAAAGAATGATAAATCAAAAGCTTTGTACTTTATTGTATTATTTAACCCGAATGTGCCTTTAGTATCATTATTGCCGAGATAGGTTACATCGTCAATATTAAGCTTTCCATCCGAGTTAAGATCCTGATATTGTATATTGCCGGCAAAGGCCCCTTTCTGGTAACCGGGAATGTCTTTTACCGACCTGATTAATCCGTTGGTCTTCCATCCGTACACAGCACGTATAGGGTCGTTGTAGCCAACGTATTTAGGTAAAGCAACGGCAGGGTTTCTATCTATCCAATAAGCTTTAGAAGTACCTAATGTTAGTAAGGTAGACCATGTGAAATTTTTTGAAGAGAAATTCTGTGTGCTTAAGGTTAGTTCAAATCCTGTGCTCCGTGTCGAACCCACATTGAATGCCTGCCTGGTAATTGGGTTGGATGATGGCAAGTCTCTAAAATCAAGAAGGTCTACCGCTGTCCTTCTGAAGTAATCGATGGAACCGCTGACTTTATTATTAAACAATCCAAAGTCAATACCGACATTAATAGTGGCGTTGGTCTCCCATTTTAAATCGGGATTTCCAATTTGTGTTTGAAAAAAGCCGCTATTATACAACTGACTTCCTATGAGGTAATTATAGGCAGTAGATAAGGAATATAGCGAATACACGTAATTGCCAGTTGTAGTAATACTTTCATTTCCCGAAGTGCCGTATCCGCCTCTGAGTTTTAACTGGCTTAACCAGGGCAAATTGTTGAGAAATTTTTCTTGTTTCATTACCCAACCCGCCGATACCCCAGGAAAAAATCCGAATAATTTGTTTTGAGGAAAGTTGCTGGTTCCGTCGAAGCGGCCGGTAAATTGAAAAATATATTTATCTCGCCAGGTGTAATTTAACCTGGTAAATTGAGAGAGCTTACTACGTTCCGTTCTATTAGATGATTGGCTGCTTTGAACCCTATTATAAGCAATGCCGATATTGTTGGTACCGAAAACATCAGTACGGAAACCAACAGCACTTAAGCCAAAGTCACTAAAGGCGCTACTGTAATATCCCACACCTGCAACGCCGGAGAAACGGCTGTTCGTGAACGCTTTGTCATAAGATAGATATGATTCCGTGCTGTAGTTATTTAATTTAGTCGTTCCCATTTGTGCATTTCCTTCGGGAACTGTGCTGAAATTTGCGGCCACCGGTATAAAAAATTGTCTGTCAGTGATTGTATTGTCTATTCCACCCGTAATATTCAGTTTCAACCCATCGATAATATTTATCTGCAAATTGGGGGTAGCTACTATTCGCTTACTAAAGTTCTTATTTGTTATCATGAAGTAACTGGCAGGGTTAGGAGTACGTGCATAATAGCTAGGGTTAGGTTTGCCCGTACTATCAAATGGAGGTATGTCGGGGGCAAACTGCAGAGCCGATTGTAACAAAGATGGACTGTCAATATCTCCCGACTGACCTGTTGGTACATTATTGCTGTTAACCTGGCTATACGATAAGCCCACGTTAAAGGTGACCTGCCCACCTAGTTTTTGATCGAGGTTTATGCGTGCCGAATACCTGGAAAAATCTGATTTCCGAATAAGCGCCTGCTGATTATAATAACCGAATGAAGTAAAAACTCTGGTATTGGCATTACCGCTGGAAATTGAAATATTGTGATCGTTTGTACTGCCCTTTCTCAAAACATAATCGATATAATTGGTTCCCACTACTGCTTCTGAAGCTTGTGCTGCTGTGAAGTAAGGGACATAATTTGATACAGGGGTAGCAGAGGTACCATAAGGGTCAATTCTATTGTTGAACTTAAAAAACTCGAGGCCGTATGTATTAACAGCACTTCTAAACTCCGCACCAGTTAGTACCTCCAAATATTTTTTATGGGTCTGAACAGAATAAGTTCCACTATAATTAACAGTTGCCCTACCTTCTCTGCCTCTTTTAGTTGTAATTAAAATAACTCCATTGGCAGCAGCAGAACCATAAATGGCAGTAGCACTTGCATCCTTTAAAATATCAACTGAGGCAATATCATTTGGATTGATGTTATCTAAAGGACTGCGATCAAAGCCACCTCTAAAATTTCCAAAAACGGAATTACGTTCAGTGGAAGCGTTAGTAGTGATAGGAAAGCCATCAATGACGTAAAGTGGACTATTATCGCCCCTTGGCGAAATAGCTCCGCGAATATTAATATTCACTGCGCCGCCAGGCTGCGCAGTATTGGTAGAGACATTCAAACCTGCGGCCTTACCCTGAAGCAGATTGTCGATAGACACTGCATTTGTCTGGTTTAAATCTGTCGCTTTGACGGTTGATACTGCCCCCGTAACATCTCTTCTTCGTTGGGTACCATAACCAACCACCACCACATCGGTAAGTTGCTGTGAGGCCGACTGCAACTGAACCGAGATAAAGGATCGCCCTGCTACCTTCTCTTCAGTATTAGCAAAACCAACGAAGCTGAAAATTAAAGTACCGTTTGCAGGAGCTACTATACTGAAATTTCCTTTAGAGTCAGTTTGAGTGGTCATTACAGAACCCCTTACCTGGACTGACACACCAGCTAATACAGAGTCGCCAGACATGGCTTGTCCGGTAATAGTTTTTTGAGCGAAAAGAAAAGAAGAAAAAAGTGAAAAAAGAAAAATAAAAACAAAACTTAGTTTTAACCGACGGAGTACGAAACCCGTACCGGAAAGGGGCACCTTCCCTGCTGGCAAGCAATTTTTCATGGCAAGTTTTAGTTTATAATAGCAATTAAGAAATAGACGGCTATTGAAAGTAAATATAGACAACAGTAATCGTTATTTTGACGCTTATTCAAAAATATTTTACTATTTCAGTAGCAATGTTTTTACTTAAATTGAAGAAAACTCACTAGTAATCCTTTAACTATTGTATCAAATTTGTGATATAAAAATTATAAAACAGCAACGATTCCCAAACTGAGGCACATTTACAAATCTTTCCTTTACGGTTAAAATACTCTATCATCATGGAAGGCTGCAGGAATAGGTAATATTCGCAACTGTCGTCGCACCAATTGTAAAATCCGGATAAAAAGCTGTTAGAAGCAGTTCAACCTCCACCAAGAACTTTTTCTATTTGAATACTCAATTCAGGTAATTTGTTTTTAAGAACGTCCCAAACAAGTGAATAGTTAACCCCATTACAATCCTGAATTAGTCTATCACGCATCCCTCCCATACTCTTCCATTGAATCGAATCAAACTTTACCTTAAGTCCGCCGGAATTTTCTTAGTGGCCTCACCAATAATTTCTAAACTTCTAACTACCGCTCTCTTCAAAGTTTCATCGTCAAGGATGTCGTCTTTGGATAAATTGTTACTGACCGATAGCAGATAAGAACATTCATCAGCAATATGTTTTAGGAATGCTATCGGTTCTTTAGACATACATCACATCATTAAGGATTTTAGGTCCGATGTATTTGCTTAACCCATTTTTTGTCACAATTTCAATTCTTTCACCGTTAAAGATGTTTTCGACTAGCTCAGATACTGCCATGTAGTTATCAAAATTCTCTTTTTCCGGATCGAAATCTATCAACAGATCAATATCACTTTTTTCTGACTGCTCGTCACGCAGGTAAGAGCCAAACAATTTGATATTTCTAACGCCAAACACTAGAAAATCCAATTTGTGGGATTGCAAGGTTAAGATGATTTTTCTTTAGTGGTCATTTGAGTGATTATCGGCTCAAATATAAGCCTCTTTGAATATTTGGAACTGTCATTAAATTACCGCTTTCCTGTTAATCAGAGGGTCCCCCGTTCAAGTCGGGGAGGGGGAGCAATGGATAAACAAAGGGCTACAAATATGTAGCCCTTTGTTTATTTCAGTTTTCCGACACATTTCGGACACATCTCTCATTTAACAACTTGAAAGGGGTGAAGCTATATAGAGGAATAATTCTTCAAGGTTTGGCAGCAACATTAGCTGACCCTGATTATAAGTTTTTAAAACAACCCTAAAAGCATCTCTCTTTTCATATTTTTCAAGACAACAAAAAGATTCAACAAAATTTTTTTTTAAATATTGTAAATAATCAGAGGTCGCCCTTTTAAGACAACCTCTTTCTTATTGAAAAACTTGTTATTTAAGTTTTATTACTGGTTTCAATTTGTAGGTTCCATTTCCTGTTTGAATGATGGAAAGGTTTGCATCAAAATCAATTAAAATCTTCTCCAAACTAGCCTTTAATTCTTTGGATACTTTAATTTTCAATCCCGATTCATCTGCACTTGCTACTGATAAGGGATACGTTATATTGTTGATCTTAATACTATTATTAATTCCAAGTACCAAGCGTAATTGTTGAACTGTACCTGTAGGAATTGAACCTGTGGCAAGTAAGGTATCAACACCATTTTGCAAACCTAACAAGTTGTAAACTTTAGCATTAGTAGGAAGTGAAACCCAACTAAGCGTATCACTAGCAAAATTAACCCGCACTTCTTTTATCTCAACATTCACTTCCTGAGCATCGAAAGGGGCATCAGTCATTCTTATACTTAATTGACTGGTTTTTTGATTATTTTTTGTACAAGCAGAAAATAACATAAGGCAAAATGCAATAGGTAACATTGTAACCAACATTTTCGTGTTTCTCATAAGAAAATTTATTTTATATAGAAAGTAAACGTTGCAGAGCAGACTTTTAGTATAATTGAAAGCTTGCTGCTGTTTTCTTTCCTGGCGTTCTTTTCCTATATCGTTAAATTTTCATTTAAAAAACTTTACTAGTTCACTTTCTGAAATAGAATTTACAGCCTTTAGTATCTGGTAAAGTTTTGAATATCCCGTCGTTGCTCTTCCTGCATAGTCACTTTCAAAATGCTTACTGTAAATTTGCTCGTAGACTTTACCAATTCCAAAGGCTTTGTCTAAATAGTTATTTAGCTTTCTGTTTTATGTGATTTCGTTTGTTTATCATAAAAACAGCGCTTGAACGCTTTACGGTGTAAAAAATTGCCACTTATCAAATAAAGCTCTCTGCATCGTTTCCAGGTGTTCGGGCACAATACCCCCAAAACGTAATTTTTTTTAGTTTTACATTCCCATTCTAAAGTAAAAACGTGTACTTTATTAAGCCAAATTAGATCACACGAACAACCCAGTAAATTCTTTGGTCATCGTTTTCCCCAATCTTAAAATTTCTTCGTCACTTACTGTTTTTTGTATTCGGAGTGAGTCTTACCATCTTCTAAAAATGTTCTAATTCCATAAACTAGACCTGAAAGTGTTAGTGGAAGATTAGGATGGACTAACTAAAATGAAGGAATGTTATCAGGAGAATATTAATTACCGGTTGCTTCAGATTTGTTGGAATATTTATATATTTTTACCTTCGTACAAGGTTCATATAACCGTAGGTGATAGTTAGCAAAAGTAGTACGCAAGCAGAAATTTTAAAAAAAGAAATAAAATGGACATTAAACAAATTTTCGAAAAAAATCAAAAATGGGTTGAAGCGAAGCTGAATATAGACGCAAACTACTTTAACGACCTATCGAAAGGGCAAAAACCAGAAATCCTTTATATAGGTTGTTCAGATAGCCGAGTATCCGCTGAAGAACTTATGGGCATTTCACCTGGTGAAGCATTTGTGCATAGAAATATTGCTAATTTGGTTCCGAACACCGACCTAAGCGTAATGTCAGTTATTAATTATGCCGTTTTGCATCTTAAGGTAAATCACATTGTTATTTGCGGTCACTACAATTGTGGTGGAGTTAAAGCAGCTATGCAATCGGAAGATTTGGGAATATTAAATTCTTGGTTAAGAAATATTCGTGACGTGTATCGAATGCATAGGAAGGAATTAGCCGGTATTACAGATGAGGAACTGCGTTACAAGAAATTAGTAGAGCTGAATGTTCAAGAACAATGTATAAATGTTATCAAAACGGCAGAATACCAAAAAGCCTTTATTGATAGAAAAATCACGGTGCATGGATGGGTTTTTGACATACATACGGGAAAGATAGTTGACCTAAAAATTGATTTTATAAAAGTCTTAGAAAATGTAATGGAAATTTATCGACTTGATTAATGAGAAAACAGAAACTATAGTTTTTATGTCCCTGGTTGCCATAATAACAAGCGAAAAGAAACAAATTCAGTAATGATGCTTATTTCCTAACCGCTTTGGGTCTGCTTTTAATTGTTCCAATTTGAACACGAAGGTAACCGTTGCTATCCTTTTTCCAGCAGGCATGGACGGCTGTGAACTGTTCCGTTTCATAGAACAACGGTAGTAAAAAAACCATTCAAGTTAGCTTTCATACTCTTCCTGGTTGTTCTTGAATTGTTTCATTGTTCAGTAACGCTGGAGAACATTTTTGATCAGGTGTTTCCGTCTTTTTATATTTTTCAATCGGTTAACTTGTCCTTCGAGCCTGAACATCCGAAAGAATCCCTTTTGCAAAACCTTTTATTCCTGGTGATGATTTTCTACGTCCTTTAGCCATGTCGTTAATTAGCCATCTTCTTATGTTTAAAATAGTTTTTAAAACATTATTGCCATGTTGATATCCCGGAAATTTTTGAGGGAACGAAATGTTGATTTTTGTAACTACTCAGCCCCTAATTTAGCGATAAGTGCTAAAGTGGCCAATACATT
>JBBJOD010000597.1:0-2931 GCA_037721715.1 Chitinophagaceae bacterium
ATGAGCCAGGTAGTCAAAGACAGGGTAGTGTACTTCCGCTATATTATGAAGAACAGCAGGAACGAAATAGTAGAAGATACTATGAACGGAACTTCAACGGCTTACCTGCATGGCGCTTCCAGCCTGGATCCTCATTTACAGGAACAGTTTGAAGGATTGCATCCCGGAGCTGTTAAAAAGTTGTTTCTCCCTGGCACGAGTGGCCCCGTTACCCAGCAATTTACATTCGATGTTATTATAGACAATGTGCGCGAAGCATCAGCAGATGAACTCAGGGCCGGTTACCCGATCGAAAAAGGCGATGTTACCTGCGGAACAGATTGCGGCTGTTACTCCGCGGGAAGGAATGGTTAAAATTACACTATTCATTTTTTTCAAAATTTGTTTCACGATAACTCAACTGGTGTAGTCAATAGAATATGATGCTTAAAATTTTTTACTTATTTCTTGTGGTAGTTTCCCAACTATGTATTGCCCAGCAGGCCGAAAAATTGACGGTGGAAAAGATCATGCGCGATCCGCTATGGATGGGTTCGTCACCTTCAGCTCCCTATTGGAGCAGCGACGGCAGGTATCTTTTCTTCAGCTGGAACCCTGAAAACAAAAGCACAGACTCCGTTTACTACATAACAAAAGATTCCCTGCAACCCCGGAAATCAGGTTTTTATCTTAGGCAGCAAACAATTGCCGCTGATATGGTTGTATACAATTTATCCAGAACTGCTTATGTATACAGTAGGGAAGGAGATGTTTATTGGCGTTCTGTGAAGTCACCTACTGAAAAAAGGATAACTGAAACGGCGGAAATAGAATCGAACCCCTCATTCATGATGGGAGGAACCAAAATCGTTTACTCCAGGAACCAGAATTTGTTTGCCTGGGATATTGCCAGTGGATCAACAACACAACTCACCAATTTTCAACGCGGTGTGGCTCCGCCAAATGAGCAAAAACCTGCAACACTTACTGCACAGCAGGCCTGGTTGAAGAGTGACCAGGTAAAAAATATGGATGTGATAAGATGGAGAAAAGAAAAGCGGGATAGCGCAGAACAGGCCAGGAAGGCTTTTCCAAAAGCTACACCACTTCGTACTATTTACTTTGAAGACAAAGTAGTGAGAAATGTAACGGTAAGTCCGGATGGCAAATACATCGCCTACCAGCTAAGCCGACCCAATACTACTGGAAAGAGTACGATTGTACCCAACTATGTAACAGAGTCAGGATTTACGGAAGATATAGCGGGACGTACCAAAGTAGGAGTACCGTTTGGAGTGAGTGAATCCTTTGTGTTTGATAAAGAGAAAGACACCGTTATTGCCTTGAAAACTGCACAGCTCCCTGGTATTACCGATGTTACCGATTTTTCGAAAGACTACCCCAGGAAAGATACCGCGCAAAAAAAAGAAAACAACCGCGCTGTTAATTTTTTTGGGCCTTTCTGGAACAACAGCGGCTCGGGTGCTGTATTCGAAATTTATAGTGCTGATAACAAAGACAGGTGGTTAATGTTGTTGAACCCGGCTTCAGGCTCGTTAAAATTACTGGATCGCCAAAGGGACGAAGCCTGGGTGGGCGGACCAGGAATAGGCCCTTTCAACAGCAGCAGCAACCGATGGATGAATGACAGCACTTATTGGTATCAAAGTGAAGCAACCGGTTATTCGCACCTGTATACCGTTAATGTAAGAAGCGGTGTAAAGACAGCGCTTACTTCTGGAAAGTTTGAAGTGCAGCAAGTTGAACTTTCCTTCAATAAAAAGAATTTTTATATCACGACCAATGAAGCTCATCCGGGGGAGAAACATTTTTACCGGCTTTCAGTAAACGGTGGAAAAATGGAGCGGATCACTGCCACGACCGGGGCTCACCAGGTTGTTGTATCGCCTGATGAAAAACAATTGGCCATCCTGTATTCTTACAGCAACAAACCCTGGGAGCTTTACCTCCAGGAAAACAAAGCCAGGGCAAAGTTGTACCAGGTGACGGACAAAGCGCAATCACCAGAATTCCGATCTTATAAATGGATCGATCCGGAAGTAATCACATTCCCTGCTTCCGACGGCGCAAAAGTATACGCCCGGTTATTTAAAAGCGTATCACCGCATTCAGCTAAGCCGGCGGTTATTTTTGTACATGGTGCCGGTTACCTCCAGAATGCGCACAAGTGGTGGAGCAGTTATTTTCGTGAATACATGTTCCATAACATGCTGGTAGAAAATGGTTACACCGTGCTGGACATTGACTACCGGGGAAGCGCAGGGTACGGCCGGGACTGGCGCACGGGTATTTACCGGTTTATGGGTGGAAAAGACCTGGATGACCATATAGACGGCGCTAAATACCTTGTAGAAAAACTGGAAATCGACGCCAAGCGCATTGGCATTTATGGCGGGTCGTATGGTGGCTTCATTACACTGATGGCAATGTTTACAAAGCCCGGGGTATTCGCCGCCGGCGCCGGTTTGCGTTCAGTAACGGATTGGGCGCATTATAACCATGGTTATACTTCCAATATATTGAATGAACCTTTTACGGACAGCATAGCCTACCGGAAAAGTTCTCCTATCTATCATGCCCAGGGACTTAAGGGTGCATTGCTGATGTGCCATGGAATGGTAGACCAGAATGTACATTTCCAGGATATCGTCCGCCTTTCACAACGCCTGATTGAGCTTAAAAAAGACAACTGGGAGCTGGCAGTGTATCCTATGGAAGATCATGCGTTTGTAGAGCCATCCAGCTGGACCGATGAATATAAACGGATATTTAAATTGTTTGAAACAAATTTGAAGAGGTAGATTTTTTTGGTACGGATTAAAAACACCGCGCCCCTCGCGGAGCCGAGGTGCTATTTAAATTACAAACTAACAAAAAAAATGGTGAAGGACTGCCGTCTTCCGAAGTCACTGCGTCACCTGGTTGGTCGTT
>JBBJOD010000113.1:0-11099 GCA_037721715.1 Chitinophagaceae bacterium
CAACAATCTGTACACTCGACGACCCCGAATTCATTAGCCAGGTTTCACCGGTAAACTGCGCTTCCTGCCCTTTAACTTTTTGCATCAGGTCTGGTTCAGGTGCTCCTTCATCTCCCGAACGGAAATAAACCGCACGGAGCGCCAACGAAGCAGCGCCGTCATTTTGAAGATACACTTTAACGCGGGCCACTCCGGGTATTACATCCGGCGGAATGATACTTACCAGTACCTTATAAGGTCCGGCGTTACCTTCCATTACCACTTCAGGGCTACCGACGTGCGCGAATAAAGCATTACCGGTAAAAATAAAACATATATAAAAACCCGTTAGAAGGCGCTTCAAAATATTTAGTTTATAGGTTTGTCAGGAGACCTAAGTTACTGTAATTGCGAGCAGTGGTAATATCTGGCCTGGTGGTTACCAAGAGATCAGCGGGTTAAGAGACGTTTTTGCTCAACGCTGAATTGATTGCATCCAGGTGCCCCACCTTAGGCTTACCCGGCTTACAACAAGGCCTAATAGCACGGCTATAGCTGCCCTTCCCATTAATACAGGCCATTGCTCGATTTCATTCGACTGAAATTTAAACCGGTACTCCCAGTTCGGGTCGGCGCCGTAATACCAGGAATGGGAACCGAAAAATAAATTTCGAGCTGAAGGTGATTGCAGCAAAAAACCACTAAAAGGATACTGGACCAACATCAAAGCCGTCACGAAAACTACACTCACTGCAGCAGCAAGAAGCCACTGGTTCATTTTCGTATTCTGTATCAAAGCGTCCAGGGCAATGGCAGGAATCACCAGTAGCAGGGGAAACTGGAAGGGCTGGTAATGAGTAACCGGATTTAAAATAGGACCCAGCTTTGGTACGGCTGAAAATAACTGGAGTGTCCAGTTACATAAGGCAAAAATTAAAAAATAGCCCAATGCAACGCTTGTCATGCCCCACTTCATTCGAAGCGCTTTTCGAAACGCAGGCAAAAACATTAACACTGCTACCGCTGCCACCTGGTAAAATAATCCGGTTCGCTGGTTTCGCGTATCCAGAAATTCGTTCAGCAAAGTGCAAACCATGCTCAACAGGCTGGATGCGGAGACGATGAACAGGAATTGTAGCACCCGTTTCTGTTGTGATAAACCCACCGCTGAAGCGCTTTTACGCAGCTCATCAGGATGTTTGTTCAGGTAGTTGCAGATGCTGACGCATGCTCCGAATTGCAGAAACAGCATTCCCAGGCCGAGTAATACATGAGGCGGAGATAAAATGACCACGTCAAGGCCGTATGTATTATGCCACCAGTCATCGAAAGGAGCGGATGTTAACATGGCAATAGCACCCCATATACAAAATAAGGCGCCTAGTGAGCTATAGAAAACTCCCCATATTCTTACCAGCGATTTCTTTACACTATCGGAAGACGAAAAAGTATTAATAAGAACCTGAATCCCGGAAAACAATCCGCCGAACACTGCACCCAGGTAAATAAGCAAATGGGGTGGTGACAGGAACTGATCACGGCCAATGGTCGTATGCCAGCTAATGTCCCATAATATCCCCCAGATAGTAAAAAGTGATGCCAGGGAAACCGCGTAAACATACAGTGGTATACCTGCAATAGTGGTGATGGCAAATGGTTTCACCCTCATGGACGGTAGAGCCATAGAACGCGAAATAGTTAGTGGCATATGATAGGTTGTTATTTAATGAATAGTGTAATAATGGAAAAATATACAAAAGCTTTCAAAAAAAGAAGAGTGATAAAACCAATTTATTTTACAATAATGTTTCTAAAAGGTTATTTCATAGGTTCACCCGCTAAACTGGTTTCGTATTTTGTTTCTGACAATAACATAACTATCCAGGAAATGGAAGAGCTGCTTCGCCGGATTAAGTCATTCAAAAACTTGGCAAATGAATAGCTTTTTTATTTTAATGAAATCACCAAGGCAATGTAAGCAATGTGGCAGCCCTGAGTGGCCCATTAGCCGGGGGGTTTAAAAGAAGAAGGCATACGAGTAATAAAAAATAGTGTTTTAGATCTATTTGTACCAGATTTCTTCCTGCCCGGTTTTAAGAACCAGTTCTTTGGTTTCCGCATTTTCAACCCGGCCTATCACCTGCGCCTCGAGATTAAATGATTTTGCAATTCCGATAATATCATTCGCTGAAACTTCGTCAACAAAAATTTCTAACCTGTGTCCCATGTTAAATACCTGGTACATTTCCCTATTGTCTGACCCGGAAGCTTTTTGAATGATATCGAAGATGGCGGGCGCTTTAAATAAAGAATCCTTTACAATGCGAAAATTTGCATGCAGGTATTTCAGGCATTTCGTTTGTCCGCCACCGCTGCAATGTATTAATCCATGTATCTTATCGAAATGTTCTTCCAGCAGCACCTTCATCAACGGCGCATACGTTCTCGTCGGACTTAACAAAAGTTTTCCGATGGGCATAGAAATATTCTCTGCTACGTACACTAAGTCTTTCAATCCATATGTACCAATATAAACCACCTCTTCGTCTAGTGAAGGATCGAACGATTCACTGTACCTGGCAGCATAGGTTTTTTGCAGTACATCATGACGTGCGCTTGTTAAGCCATTACTACCAATTCCGCTGTTGAAGTCAGATTCGTACCCTGATTGACCGAAACTTGCAATACCAACTATCACATCACCCGCACCGATTCGTTCGTTAGTTACCAACTTGTTTTTTGGCCAGCGCGCGGTCATCGTTCCATTAACCGCAATAGTCCTCACCAGGTCGCCTACATCGGCTGTTTCGCCGCCCAAGTATTGAATATTTACACCAAACGTTTTTAACTCATCAAAAAACTGTTGAGAACCTTGAATGATTTCTTCTAATACTTCACCGGGCACCAGTTTTTTATTCCTGTCTATGGTAGAAGAAAACAACAGGTTATCATAAATGCCGACACATAAGAGATCATCAAGGTTCATGGCTATTGCGTCTTGTGCGATTCCTTTCCACACAGAAAGATCGCCAGTCTCTTTCCAATACAGGTAAGCCAGTATGCTTTTCGTGCCCGCGCCGTCTGCATGCATCAGGTTTACCCAGTCTTTATCCGCGAGGAGGTAATCTTCATAGATCTTACAAAATGCAAACGGGTACAATCCCTTGCTGAGCTTCTCCGTCGCCTTATGAACATCTTCCTTTTGAGCAGAAACACCGCGCTTTAAATATAGAGACATGTTGAGTGGTAATTGTTTTCGGAATCCAGGAAGTTAACGTATTCAACTTCATTTTTTATCTGAATAAGTGTGCGATCCGATACCCGGATGTTTCAACAAAAATACAAATGAGACTTGACAAATGATTGAGGAGTTTTTTGAAGTACTTTTGCACCAATTTTTTAACGCATAAACTTTGTGAAGATCTGGCACCATGATATCATATCCGGGTGAATTTACACTTTTGAAATCCACATGCAGGTTCATAAAGACATACAAGCACTTCCGGTTTTCAAAAACGCCGTGGTAACCATCGGCACCTTTGACGGTGTTCACCGGGGACACAGTCAGATAATAAATCAGCTGGTTGAAGAAGCCAAAAAAATAGATGGGGAATCGGTTATTATAACTTTTCATCCACATCCAAGAAAGATAGTTGGCCAGGACAATTCCCCTGTTTTGTTATTGAATACACCGGAAGAAAAAAATGAATTACTGGTTATCCAGGGGATTGATCACGTGGTAGTAGTTCCATTTACTTCTGAATTCGCCGACCAGAGTGCAGCAGATTATGTCGAAAATTTTTTGATAAAATATTTTCGTCCCCATACACTGATCATTGGCTATGATCATCGCTTTGGCAAAGGAAGAACGGGCGACTTTCAATTATTAGAAGAATATTCGCTAAAACTTGGTTTTAAGTTGATTGAGATACCGCAGCACCTGCTGCACGAATCGGCCATCAGTTCCACCCGCATAAGGCATAATTTATTGAGCGGTAATATTACAGCTGCAAACGAACTGCTGGGTTATCGTTATTTTTTCTCAGGAAAAGTTGATGAAGGCAACAAGCTGGGAAGAACCATTGGATATCCCACCGCTAACCTGGGAATACAGGATATGGAGAAGTTGGTGCCGTGTTATGGCGTGTATGCTGTTATTGCCCGCCTGATGGATTCTGCTAGTGATCAACAACCTTTGAAAGGAATGATGAATATTGGTGTTCGTCCAACTATAGATGGAACCAAACGTGTAATTGAAGTACATTTATTTGATTTCAATAAAAATATCTACGGAGCCATAGTAAGGGTTACGTTGATAGATTACCTACGCGCCGAACAAAAATTTAACGGTATTGATTCTCTAAAACAGCAATTAGATACAGATGCATCCGATGCGTTAAAGGTTTTGCATTCAGTTTATTGAATCGGTTCCCGCGGGTATGAAGCATTATACCATATACCAGCTAGGCGCAGGTTTTTTTAACCGCATTGCATTTTACGCGAACCTACATTTATGAACCTGTTAGAACACTTGCGCAAGTTGAAGGCGCCTTTGCGTTCTTTCGGTAAGTGCTAATACGATTATAAAATGATTTTTACAGCCAGCTCTTTCAAAAGTGATCCGTCTGAAGTACCATGATCGTTTATACCAACACTTTTAAGATTGTATTCATGAAGCAGGAGAAGCGCCCTTTCCACACCTTCAAATGAGTATTTTTTTATAGCAACCAGATAATCTTTCACAAAATAAGGGTTAACGCCGATGGCAATCGCTATCCCTTTTTCATCTGTCTCCAACGCACCAAAAGCCATAAAACATTTGCTAAAGAATTGATAAATGGAAGGCAGTATTAATTGAATGGGATATGCTTTTGGGTTAGATTCGAAATGCTGAATGATGCGTATTGCCCTGGAAAGATCTCTTTTGCCAAATGCATCCTGCAACTCGAAAACATTGTATTCTTTACTGATACCTATAAAACGTTCAATATCGTCTTCAGTTATGTTTTTCCTCTCACCCAGGTTAATGGCCAGTTTTTCAATTTCATTATTGATGCGATTGAGGTCATTACCGATATTTTCCACCAGCAGGGCCTGCGCTTTTTGTGAGATTGAATAACCTTTTGACCTGACCAGTTCGCTTGTCCATTCCGGTAATTGGTTATCGTATATTTTTTTGGTGGAGACGAGGTCAATGTTTTTACTTTCCTTTATCAGTTTGCCAAAGCGGTTTCGGCGATCAAACTTCTTTTCTTTATAGGAAATGACAAAAATGGTTGACGCCAGCGGTTGAAGGATATAATTTTCGAGTTTTTCAATATCTTTCATATGCTGCGCTTCTTTTAGCAGAACTACCTGTTTATCCGCAAACATCGGGTAACGGCAACAGGCATTTACTACATCGGCCCAATTAGCGTCTTTACCATAGAAAATAACCAGGTTAAATGAGGCTTCCGCTTCAGTTAAGATATTATTCTCTGCGTACTGCATTAATTGATTGATATAATAGTCTTCCTCCCCTTCTAACCAATTTACAGGTTTGAAAACTTTCAGCTTCCAGTTATTCAGAATCGATTCTATTGACATAATAAGAGAGAGATTGATGCAATATTAATAAATTAGGCATACATCGAAATTTTCAATGATAGCAAGGCCACTGGCCATTCCGTTTGTTTACATCCAGGTCAACTACCGCTAGAAAATACGGGATAAAAAAAAGCGAAAATTAAGTGCTAGTTTTAATGATTTTAAATCTGGCATGGTTTTGGGCTTGCCTTGCTTATACATAAAATAGTTCTATTAAAAGACAATTTTATAAAATTCTATAAAACAATTACAATGAGTACAACAAATTATCCGTCAGCAACTTCCCCCAACGACCCACCTAGAAAAGATTACCGGGGATTAATAATCGGTCTACTGGCTGTTGGCCTTCTGGGCACGTGGGGATATCTTCTGTGGAATAACAATAAGCACGAACAGGTAGTTGCTACCAATCAGCAACAAATTGCTAAAGTTTCAGACGAAAAAAGTAACCTCCAGGAAAGCTTTGATGCAACACTGGTTCGCCTGGATTCGATAAGTGGTAGTAATAATAACCTTGAAAGCAAATTGACTGCCAGAACCAGCGAAATTTCAAAATTAAAGACGGAAATACGTACCATCCTTAATAAGAGAAACGCAACAGCGGCCGAGTTGCAACGTGCTAAAGATCTAATTAAAGAACTGAATTTTAAATTGAGTAATCTTGAAGAGGAAGTAGCTAAGCTTACGCAGGAAAACCAAACCCTCACCACTGAAAAGACGGTGTTAACTACAGAAAAAGAGCAGCTCACCACGGATTTACAAACCACCTCTACCGCTAAGCAGGAATTAGAGAAAAAAGTGGATGTGGCCTCTACGCTCAACGCATCTAATATTGCTATTACGCCAATAAATGAAACTAGAAAAGGGAAAGAGAAAGTGACCTCAACTGCTAAAAGAGTTGATAAATTAATGATTTCCTTTGATGTAGATAATCGTATTGCTCAAGCCGGACAAACTGATGTATTTGTGTGTATAACATCTCCCGATGGCAAATCGGTTTCAGTCCCTGCTTTAGGATCAGGAACGTTCACTACACGAGAAGAAGGCGATAAAGTTTTTACAGCCAAACTTCCGGTTGAAATTGAGGCTGGTAAACGCAAACCAGTTCAATTTCCATGGAAACAAAATAGTGATTTCCAGAGAGGTGCCTACAAAATTGAAATTTATCATAATGGATTTAAAATAGGTGAAGGAGTGAAAGAACTAAAAAAGGGTGGATTGTTTGGCTAATGCGTTTATTCAAATTTTACATCCAATTTTGTAAAATACAGGAGTAGTTTAGAATTCAAATCCCAACATTGGATTTATTGGCCGGAAGCTAAGCTTCCGGCTTTTTTGTTACATTTCAATAAGAAACTATATAAAACTTTATGGAATGCTTACTAAAGCAGTGCGCGTAAAGACGCCCTTCCAATGTGAACCACTTTGGCACTACCTGGTTTTCGGCCTTCATACTGTAAATTAATTTCGAGGTTATTTGACAGTCGTTTGGTAAGATCCAGGTTCCATAGGAAATTCTTCCCTGGAAGCAAACCATCTAACATAATATAACTAACGGTGCTGTTTGTATTCACCAAATAGTTTTTACGGCTCAAAAAGGAAATAGCGCTGTAAGTAACCCGGGCTAAAATTGAACTGTTCTGCAGGATATTATACTTTACCTCATTGTTCCAAGAGTGAGAAGTATATGCTTCCAGTTCATTGACCCTGTTTTTCTTCCCGGTATATTTATAACCAGTTATCATCCGGAAATTACCACCCTGGGTATAACTCAATCGAGGTTCAACAGAATTAATATCCAGTTTGTAATTACGGTTATCAAATTTCATATTAGAAGTGGTCAAAAAATTTACTCCATTTTTTAATGCGACATCCAGTGACAATGACTTTACAAAATACACCCTCCCATTAAGCGTCCATTCTTCAAATTTCCGGCTTTCAAATCCATACGTTAATAAAGCTTTGCCATTGTTTCTTGAGTTGTTAAGATCTATTCCCCAGCGGCTACTAAAGCGGTTGAAAGAAAGTGAATTGATGAAAACTGAGTTTAGTGAAATAAGAGAACTGTCATTCAGGGCTTTGATGAAAGGATTTAAATGAACCATGCCTTGTGCAATTTCTTTCTTTGAGATTTGCAGGGAGGACTGAACGTTGAATCTGCCCACTAATTTTTTTATTCCTTTTGGCTTATAAGCATCAATAACTGCCCTTGGATTCAAACTAATACTGTAATTAAACGTGTTATAGTTTGCTTTTATAAATTCATTACTCGGTGTATAAATACGAATGTATTTGGCCTGGTCCTGGAACTGTGCGATCTCGAATTCATTTAAGCTCTGCAGGCCGTTATTGTCGTAATCAATCCACGTAAATACGCCTTGTCCTGCCGGCACTTCCAGGAATGTAAAATCTCTCTTTTGTTCCTGCCCTGCTCCAGTTTCATACAAAACGTTTCCAGTCAATAAACCTTTCCATTCGTTCACCTGGTACTCAGTGCGGGCAAGCAGGCTTTGATCCGTTTTTAGGGTAGTCAGTTGCTGATTTAAAATGCTTAAGTTTCTATAAGTGGCATTAAAACGGAATTGGTGCCTCTCGTTTTTAAGGAGTTCGGTAGACAGGTTTATATTCTGGCTCCTGTCTGACTTAACCAGTTGTTTGCCCGAGGGGTACTTATCACTCCTGGTAAACCAGGTGATACCCCACCGGTTTAACTTCTTTTCAGGTGATTTCAGGTACAACTGGATAGTCTGAAAACTGAAACTAGTGAGCGAAACACTATCGGAAATTTTATTTCGCACCTCGTTGTGCTCCATAGAAAATGAAGAACCAATGGTGTAATCACGAAGCTTCCTGAATTGGCGAGAAACGTTTAAGGATGGTCGAAAGAAATTTCCATTCTCCCGGTCCGCATTAAAATGAGTGATGCTTAGCTGGTTGTTGAATTGCCACGCTTTGGTATGTTGCCTGTGGAGTAAGCTCTGACGGATGCCATTGAAACTACTACCCCGGTTGTATTTAACCAGCTGGTATTTGGCAGAATTATCATTTTGATCCGACAGTTGAACACCTGCATGGATTATTGATTCATTCTCAGGCAAAACGATAAAAGGCAATCCCCAGTCGCGGGTAAATTCAACATTCCGCAATCTTTCCAGCGGCCTGAACTTTTTATCTACTAATTCAACGCCCGCGTCTGTAGAAAGTTTCCATTTTTTTTCGGCAGCACCTAAATTGTACTGCGTGTTGATTTGCACTTTTGCCGCAAAGCCTTTGTTATTTCCTTTGTCTTTTTGAGAAAATGTATTTATATCATAATTGCTATAACCTAATTCAGTAATAACTGTAGAGTTCTTCCCAATGGCATGTTCCAGTGCAACACTAGCCACCTGTTGTTTCTTGGGGGTAACCAATAAAGTAGCCGGCGCATACCTGCCCTGGCTGATCCTGTCTACTGGTGCTATCCATTTATACACCTTACCGTTAACACCACTAAAATCCGGCACATAGTCACCATTACCCTGGCCAACATCAAAAAATGATAAATTATAAAAGGCACTGTCCCGGTTGGTACTGTATATATAAACGGAGTCTTGTTGTAATGACCCGGAATACATGGTATCAATTTTCTTATAAAGAATTTTGCCCATGCTGAATGTATCGAGCGCTGATACAGGGTAGAAAGCTTTATTAACACTGTCTCCCAGGTCGCTTAGAAATAACTTCTGCCGAGCATCCAGGGTTTGGTTAATGGGAGAATTTTTAGCATCGCCATTGTTAAAAGCACTGATGCGGATTTTAGTACGTTTATTAAGATTGGTTTCATTCGCCAGGTATAGATTTGTATTAAGATAGTTCCTGTCAGCATATTCAAACTCAACCTGAATCCTGCTATCTTTGGAAATCATGCGCCTTGGCGTAAAACTGATTTCTGCCGTATTATAATTGATCACGTAATCCTGGTCCTCGCCCCGTTGCAGCAATATGCCGTCGATAAAAACCCGTTCAGTATTAGCCAGTATAACGAAGAATAATTCATTATTAGCACCGGTTAGGCGGTATGGGCCCTGGTTTCCTTCCTGGCCCTGGAATATATTCCTGGTAAATTTACCTTTAGCAATAGATCCGCTTACCAGCGTGGAACTGGTGATGCCGGGTGTAATGTGTGTGGTAGTTTCAAAGACACCTCCCTGTAAACGCTTGTAAAAATTCAGAAAATAACTTTTATTCTGGCGTATATCGATGTCGCCCAGGCTCAGTTGCCAGTTCTTTTTTTTGAATTGGAGAAAGATACGGTCAAATTCATTAAGCTGCTGGGTGGTACCATCCGGCTGAATAGGGATATTGCTGTCTGTAATGGCAGCGACCATTTCAATACTATCCGAAAGAAACCCATTTAATTGCAGGTTTAAATTCGAGGTCACTACTGCATCCTGGCTGTTTCCGAATGATAGCCCTCTTCCAAAACTGCCGTTGTAATGGATGTTACCGAAATTAAAAAAACGTTCATCCTGATATGCTGGCTTATAAGTGTATGGTCCGCTTATAAAGTTGTTGCTAATGCTGTCGTAATTCAAGTGCCTGGTGATGGCGTTCAATTTTATTTTGAAGACACGGTAGTTAACATATACACTGTCATAAAGTGGTTTGATTTTCCAGGTGAGGCGGGCATTGACAGCATCCAAAATATAAGTCGAGTCGCTGATACCGCGAATGGAAAAAGTGTTAGGAACAACACTGAGCGAGTCTAGTTCAATGGACGGCTGACGTGCCGGTATCATTTTATTTCTGAGATTGGAGGCATTTTTATAGTTCGCAGGCACCTGGGCCCATGAAGAGAATGTTATGCAACAGTAGGTAAATAAAAATGCCAGTCTCCACATTCAACCGTAATGGTTTTTGAATAAGCGTCTAAATTTAGCATTTATTCATCACCCATCACTCATCACTCAACTATACATATCTTCCCGCATCTGCTTTACGCGGTCATTAGCCAGGTATTCGTCAAAAGTCATCAGGCGGTCAATGATACCTTTGGGTGTAAGTTCAATTACCCGGTTTGCGACAGTTTGCATAAACGTATGATCATGAGAGGTAAGCAATACAACACCTTTATAGTTAACCATGCTTTCATTAAAAGCCTGGATGCTTTCGAGGTCAAGGTGGTTGGTGGGTTCGTTTAGGATAACCAGGTTGGGGTTCTGTAGCATCATCCTGCTTAACATGCAACGAACCTTTTCTCCCCCGCTTAACACTCCCACTTTTTTAAAAGTCTCGTCTCCGCTGAAAAGCATTTTTCCAAGGAAGCCGCGAAGAAAGGGTTCATCCGCATCTGTAACTGTCGGGGGAACATACTGCCTTAACCAGTCCATCAAATTGATGTTCGGATTCTGGAAGAATTCAGTATTGTCATTGGGGAGGTACGCTTTTGTGATCGTAGTGCCCCATTCATACTTACCACTATCCCCCTTTGACTCTCCGCTTATTACGTCGAAAAAAGTAGTGAGGGCAAAATGATCTCTTGAGAAGAATGCGAT
>JBBJOD010000598.1:0-2928 GCA_037721715.1 Chitinophagaceae bacterium
CACTGACGGGTTTTAAACTCCGCCGCTAGAACCCGGGCCTATCGGTCTGTGGGTTTGGACTAACGGTAACGTTTCTTTATCACAAATAACTTTAGAAATGCAGGAAGCAAAGGCTAAAGGAATGGGAGGATTTGACATTTGGGATGTTGGAACTTTTGTTGACGATAAGAAAATTGTTCCGGCCGGACCTCCTTTTATGGGTGATAAATCTTTACAGTCTATCGGCTGGATATTCTGGAGCATACTGACCCCAGCTAACCGGAATAAATTTAAGGGATTAACACACGTAATCTCTACTGCGATTTGCAGACATTCCGGCGGATGCTGACCCCCCTTAAGATTTAGAGTGCCCGTACCGGAGCATGCTGACCCCTCTGAGAAGCTGGGATCAAAACTATTCCGGAGCATACTGACCCCCTTGTTTAATCTGGTTTTGGTTTATTGGGTGATATATTTTCACCTAAACAGAACGCTTGATGGCCGGAAAAGCAAAAGCAATGAGTCAGATCAAACAATTATTACGCTTGTATAAGCAGGGCAATTCCATTAAGAGTATTGCCCGCAGCCTGGGGATCAGCAAGAATACGGTCAAGTCGTATATACTCAAGTTAGCTGCCGGAAAGCTTCCTATAGCAGAACTTTTAACCTTAGAGGATCCTGTGCTGGAAAGTAAATTTCATGCCGGTAACCCAGCCTATAAAGATCCCCGCTTTGAGCATTTAAGCAATAACCTGAACTACTTTCAGGCTGAACTAAAACGGATTGGTGTAACCCGAAAGCTACTCTGGGAGGAATATATTGCCCTTTACCGGCAAGGGTACAGTTATTCACAGTTCTGCTTTCATTTAAGCCAGCAGTTGATTGCCCGCAAGCCGGGCATGAAACTCGAGCACATACCAGCAGATAAACTCTTTATTGACTTTGCGGGTAAGCCCTTACATTATGTAGATCATTCCACAGGAGAGCTGATCAGCTGCCAGGTATTTGTAGCCTGTCTTCCCTATTCCGATTACGGCTTTGCCATGGCTGTTCCCAGCCAGCGTATCAGTGATTTCCTGCATGCGCTGGGATGCTGCCTAAATGAGATCGGCGGTACACCCGCTCTTTTGGTTCCGGATAATCTCAAATCCGCTATCATCAAAGCAGACCGGTATGAGCCCCAGATCAACCGGGCACTGGAAGACTTCGCCAATCATTACAACATCACTGTAATCCCCGCCAGGCCATGTAAGCCTAAAGATAAGGCGCTGGTGGAAAATCAGGTCCGGCTAGTCTATAACCGGGTATATGCCCGCCTGCGTAACCGGCAGTTCTTCGATCTGGCCTCCTTGAACCAGGCTATTAAGGAAAAGGTAAGAGAACATAACCAGACCCGCATGCAGCAGAAGCCGTATTGCAGGGAGGAACGCTTCCTGGCTTCTGAAAAACCCTTACTCGGTCCGCTTCCGGAAACTGGTTTCGAACTCAAGTATTACAGTGAGCCGATGGTGGCAAACAACAATCACATCTACCTGGGCAAGGACAAACATTATTATAGTGTGCCCTATGCCTATGTGGGCATCCGGGTGAAAGTCGTCTATACCCGATCTATGGTATATATCTATGGCCGGGGCAAACAGATCGCACTTCATATCCGAAACTACAAACAGGCCGGCTATACTACCCAAAAAGATCACTTAAGTTCGCATCACCGCCATTATCTGGATCGGAGTCCGGACTATTATATGGCTAAAGCCAAAGCTAAATCTCACGAGCTTTATTTACTTACCCAGCTCATTTTCGAGCAGCCACAACATCCCGAACAGTTATACCGCACCTGTGATGGCTTGCTGCGTCTACAGAAAAACGCACCGGCTGATGCCTTTGCTAAAGCCTGTGAAATTGCCATAGAATATCGTAATCTGTCTTACAAGTTTGTGGAACGCATACTGAAAAATAAGATGGGAGACTATCAGGATAGTACGGTAAAGCAACAGCCCCTGCCCGTACACCAGAATATCCGGGGCAAAGAATATTATACACAAACCACTATTAAATTCTAAAAAAAATGAACATTGAAACTCAATTCAAACAATTGCGTCTGCACGGCATGAGCCGTAGCTGGCAGGCCTTAATCGAAACCAGAAAGCATCATGAACTTTCCTTTACCGAGGGAATCGAGCTGCTCTTACAGGCAGAGGATGAAGACCGGAACGGTAAACGCTTTGAACGCCTGCAGAAGAACGCACACTTTCGGTATCAGGCCTCGGTGCAGGAACTTCATATAGATGCCTCAAGAGGACTGGACAGATCCCTGATGGCATCACTTGCAACCGGTGAGTATATTCCTAAAGGGGAAGCGATATTGATCAGCGGTTCCACTGGAACCGGGAAAAGTTTTCTCGCTTCGGCTTTAGGGCATCATGCATGTTCCCAGGGGTATAAGGTGGCTTATTATAACCTGCAGAAATTACTCCTAAAAACCAAGATGAGCCGTATTGATGGAACGATCTATAAGTTTTTTGAAAAGCTTTCAAAAGCCGATCTGCTGATACTGGATGACTTTGGGTTAACCCACCTGGAACAACAACAGCGAATGGACTTTATGGAGATCATTGAAGACAGGCATGCCAGTGCAGCAACTATTATTGCAAGCCAGCTGCCGGTTGCCAATTGGTATGATGTCATTGGAGAGGAAACTATTGCCGATGCGATCCTGGACCGAATGGTCCATACATCTTACAGAATTGTGCTAAAAGGAGAAAGTCTAAGAAAAAAGAAGTAAAATTGTCAGGCCATCAACTTCAATGAGCCAAAACCATACGGGGGGTCAACATCACCGGAATGGGGGTCAGTATCTCCGGAATATCTATTATAGCTATGACTTGATTCGTATTTATATGAAAATACTCCCGAAGGGTTTAGAGCTTTTAGAAAAAAGTAAATGGT
>JBBJOD010000599.1:0-2906 GCA_037721715.1 Chitinophagaceae bacterium
CAAACAGTAAACTAGTGATACATAATCATTGTACGGCATCAACCTTGAACCAGTTAATTGCGGGTTCAACTGTCATCATCAGCCGGTCGGGATATAGCACAGTGATGGACCTGATCGGAACTGGTAAAAAATGCCTGTTTATTCCTACACCCGGACAGCCAGAGCAGGAATACCTGGCAAAATATTTAGCCGCTCAAAATTTATGTGTAAGTTTTCACCAGGACAGGTTCCATTTGCAGGATGCTTTAGCTAGATTGAACCAGGAAGAATTTAAAAGCTTTCAAGGCGCTTTACCAGAAACCTACCGGGACATCATAGAAGATTTTGTCAACCATTTGTAACCTGGGTGCTTGAATAAGTGCTGTCAGTAGTAGATTGATTACTCCTTTATCTTCGGGTAATTAAAAAACCAAAATTCTTTGCCAGCCTGTTCAAAGTTTTCCCATTTTCCTATAGGTATCCTTACCGCAAAAATGCCACAGGTGGGCATATTGTCAATATTTACCGGCGTAAGTGAATTAGCAAATTGGGTGATGCCCGGGTTATGAGAAAACAGGGCAACTGCATTCCATGCTTCGTCAATTCCTGTGAGCACTTTATAAAAATCGGTAAGCTGCGCATTGTATAATTCATCGATGTAAACGATCTCATCTTTATGGCGCTTAAATTCATGAACAAATAACTGGGCGGTTTTCTTTGCTCGCTTCGCCGGACTGGAAATAAATGCGTCGATCTTTACTTTCTCCTTCAAAAGCCTTTTTGCCATTTCAGGTGCATCGGCTTTACCACGGTCATTAAGGGGCCGATCAATATCTTCAATATTAGTAAGATCCCAACTGCTTTTGGCATGGCGTATAACAAACAATGATTTCATATTTTAAATGTACTAAAAGTAAAATATATTATGAGCCTCAAAAGCCCTAATTCCACTTAGATGCAGCAGGAAGTTGATCGTTAACTAGCTGGTGGCTGCAATTAATAACCTCTTACGTTTTTGCCTTCCATGTAATTCATAAAAGCCTTATTTACGACCCTGTTACCACCAGGTGTAGGATAATTACCGGTAAAATACCAGTCTCCGGTATTTGTTGGGCAGGAAAGATGCAGGGATTCAATAGTTTGATAGATGACTTCCACCTCTATGTTTGTGTCTTCAGGGGTAATCAGTTCCGCAATTTTATCAGAGATTTGTTTGGTGGTAAAGGGCTTATAGACCTGGCGGACAATATTTTCCGAATGAAGCTGGTTAGTTCGGGCCAGTTCTTTACAGTGGTCGTATAATTCATTCAGTAAACACTCCCTGTCAGTTTGTTTCAAAAGCTCCATTGCGGCCCGAAACGCAATAAAATCCCCGAGCTTGCTCATATCTATACCATAACAGTCCGGATACCTGATCTGAGGTGCTGAAGAGATAACAATAATTTTCTTGGGCTCCAGCCTGGACAGCATCCGGATTATGCTTTCTTTCAATGTGGTGCCCCGCACAATTGAATCGTCTATTACAACCAGTGTGTCTTTTCCTTTATTCAGGGTGCCGTAAGTAATATCGTAAACATGCTGAACCATTTCGTTTCGGCCGGCATCTGCAGTTATAAACGTGCGCATCTTAACATCCTTTATAGTGATCTTCTCAATGCGGATGCGCCTATTGATCATTTCGGCAAGTTTTTCATCGCTGAAATCTTTGTTCCAGCCAAGTATACGCTGAATCTTTACCTGGTTCAGAAAATCCTCCATCCCCTTAATTAAACCTAAAAATGCAACTTCGGCAGTATTAGGTATAAAGGAGAAAATCGTGTTCTTCAGATCATTGTTGATCGATTTCAGTACCGCTTCCCTGAGATTATATCCCAACGCAGTCCTCTCCCTGTAAATCTTTTCGTCGTTGCCTCTCGAAAAATAAATCCTTTCAAAACTGCAGGCGCGCCTTTCTTTGGGTTCTAAAATTTGTTCAATACTGTAGTGACCGTCTGCATTTACAATCAGCGCTTGTCCAGGCATAAGCTCCTGTACTTCATTTTCACCTACATTGAAAGTGGTGCGGATGGCCGCCCTTTCGGAAGCCGCAACAATCAGTTCTTCGTTTATATAATAGTATGATGGGCGTATGCCATGCGCATCCCTTATGACGAAACTATCGCCATTACCAAGCAATCCAGCCACATGGTATCCACCATCGAACAGGCGGGTTGACTTTCTCAATACATTTACAATATCCAGCTGACCGGGATTTTGTTCATCTTCCTTTATTATAAAATTATGGAGAACCTCCATCATGGCGGCCAGGTCGCTCTGGCGTTGGAACTCACCCGGTTCAATATTAACAAGGGCAAAAAGTTCTTCAGTGTTTACCAGGTTAAAATTTCCAGCCAGAGCAAGGTTCCTCGCGGGAATGGTATCGCGTTTTATGAAAGGATGACAAAATTCAACATTATTTTTACCTTGTGTACCATACCGCAGGTGACCTAGCAAAGATTCTCCGAGGAAACGGATATGGCCCTTCATCAACCCCGGGTGCTTTTTTATTTCCGGCTGGTATTTTTCCAGTTCGAGCACCTCTTCTGAAATTTGCCTGAACAGATCGGAGATAGATTGGGTAACCGTGCTTCTGATACGATGCATGAAAGGATATCCGGGCTCTGTATTAAGTTTTACAGTTGCCACCCCCGCTCCATCCTGACCCCTGTTATGCTGTTTTTCCATTAACAGGTATAGCTTATTCAGCCCGTAGAGAACCGTACCGTATTTTTGCAGATAATAAGAAAAGGGTTTACGCAAACGAATGTAAGCAAGCCCACATTCGTGTTTAATCGCATCACTCATGATAGAAATTAGGCCGCGAAGTTAAGTAACTTTTTTTTCCCAAACTGATTGAGTGATCATGTAGGTTCGAACAGGCAAAAAAA
>JBBJOD010000600.1:0-2904 GCA_037721715.1 Chitinophagaceae bacterium
CAGCCAATGTGAACATGGCATACACTGCTTCTGATGTATTGATCAATCCCTGAGATAGATCTCCCGCATCATGCCACCCTCCGTTAATTACAATCATTTTATCATTGTGCTTACTTGTCCAATCACCATGACAAGCCGCATGTATACCAGGTATCTCGTAACCACAACGCTGGGTATAAAAATGATTTATGGTTTTAAGGACTGAGCTCCTGTAAATATGATCAAAACTGCTAATTCTGAAAGGCTTTGTCGCTACATTGCCTGCTTTCAAGAAGTAGGTGCCCTCTTGGTTCATTTCTCCGAAATCCATAACCTGGAACATTCCCAAAGGAGTCTTTTTTGAGACAATAGATTTTCGTAGAATTTCCCTCCCTGTTAAGGAATCTATTAATGCAAACTCTTTAGCACTCAAATTAGAAGCAAGTGCTGTTTTGGACATGCCGCTTACATAACCAAGATGGTTATAGGCAATATGACCCGGCGCTATATCCCAACCTTCATAATAATCAGGGTTTACCTTTTCCAGAAATACTTCGTCAATATAATACTTAACTTCTTTGGTAGCTTCGGGCTCATTGCCCTGTAATCTGTAACTAAACTCTATTGCCGTTACCTTGTCTCTGGAAAGATGTTCAATTTCCCAGTATACCTTATTCCATTTGTGGTTTTCCAGGATCTGAAAATGCAGGCCGTCTCTATAAGTATCAGGAACTTTTTGTTTCCCCTCGTTATGAAAAATCAATCCCAGGGAAACCACACGAAAGCCGGGTAAATCAGGATAAACCCAAAAAGATATCCGATTCCAATCAGACCAATCTTCACCCCCAATGGAATAAACAGCGCTTGAAGCGCCCCATGGCCGGCCCTGTGCGTTCTTAGGCCCGTTCATTGTAGAATTATTTCCTTTTGTAGGAGATTTTATAAGAAGTGAAGACTGTCCGTCGTGATATTTATCCTTGTTGAGTGCTATGGACCCGAATCCTTTGTGTTGCCAATTATCGAGGTTTTCATTACCTGTTAATTTTTTAGATTTATACACTTTCTTCTGAGCCCATTCATATTCCAGGGAATTTTTTTGGTTCGCAGTGTAGGGCATGCTGGGAAGCTTTTGCCCGCCAGAACTGTACGTGATCCCTGCTATGATAATGATTAACAATGATGTTTTACCTATTTTATCTCCTATAGTTTGTACCATCTTTTTAAAAAATTATAGTCCAATTTTTAAATGCTGAGGGCAACATTCTGTTAGCGTTAAACAACCAATAGAGGATGTTGCATTATGAGTAAAGGCAAAGTCTTCAGGTCACCGGCAACAGAGCAATCCGGGCCGATAAAGGAGTACTATCAAAGCGATCAATCCCCTGTGTCCATCCCATTATGGTTATGACTATTTAAGTTAATCAATGAGCAGTGTTTACATCCCTTTTTGAAGTGTAAGCACTGATTCAATTTTAATCCAGCGTTCAATATGCGGCATTCATTTACCTGCGTGCGTTTGTCTTAACATCGTCCTTACCCGGGTCATTCGTATTAATGATCTTTATAACTATCTTTTTTACCGGTATGCTTTTTTCAACTCTCACTCCCGGACGATGTAGCTCACCCGGAAAGAATAGGAAGAAAGTGCCAGGAGCGGCAACATGCATTTTGGAATTTTTTGCATGATAAAATTGAATGTCGCTATTTTTATCATAAGACGTTTTCTCAGAAGTTTCAGAAAAATCCGCACTTCCTATATACTCCATACCAGATAACACCAAATGGATATCTGTATATTTTTGATGGGTTTCAAACAATGTTTGGTCCGGATCTTTTGAATTGTATGCACTGACTTTTACGTACACATTTCTGCCATCTAATTCATGATCCCCTGGGGTAAGATCATTTAGACTATTATTCTTTAGAAAGCTAAATGCCCGGTCGTAACGTTCTTTATTGCGATGGTACTGAATGGCAAATTCTTTTCTGTCAATGGAAGAATCGGGAAACAGTTTTACTCCTGCCATCCATTCTTTTTTGTTGAACCAACTGTTAATCTGGTCTTCTGGCCAGTTCTCGACACTTGCAGCTTGTTTTACAGGCGAGCAAGCCAGTCCAAAAATAATAATTGAAGAAAGCAACCCATTTATATAGCGGTTCATAATAAGATTTGTTTATTGATAGGTTAACTGATTACTACTACTTCATGATCCAGAATAGATTTTATCTCGAATTGGCACCAGCCATTACTTACATCCCCTGTTAGTTTTTGACCAGCTACAAGCAGCCGCAAATTCTTCCCAACTACGCCCGGCAATAATTTGACTTTGACGCGCAGAGGCCCAATGCTAATAAGCTCATCTAACGGCGCACGCCATGTTCCTGCACTGGTCAGGTTAACAAGGTGTAAAATCAAACGTCCCTTTTGCTGGTATAAATTACAATCAATAAGACCGGGGCCCTCTACGGTCACAGGTAAATGATCCTTTGCGGCCCATTTCACTACATTAGATAACAGGTTTCCATGGTCAGGCAGATTAAAAGTGTCGAATTGCCTGTCAATGTCGGCGGGTATAAAAGCAATACGGCTCTTTTGGAATGTATTAAGAATTAAACCAGGAATATTTGTTTTTGGTTCCCGCATCCAGGCAGTTTCAGGAGGGTACACAGGGAATTGCGGTATAAAGGTCATCAAAACTTCGGCGCTGTCATCGGTTTGCAATGGATTTAATAAACCGCCATAAGGGACAATATCCGTTTTTTCAAATCCCTTAAAAATCAAATGTCGTTTGCCGGAAATTGCAGGCTCGGTACCATTGCGTGGTCCGTCTACATTTTTCCGCATTTCAGGATAGAGTCGAAGATAAGTATGATAAGCGCCGTTGGCAAGTCTTGGCAAAGTGTTGTCATTATCAGTTTGCGATG
>JBBJOD010000601.1:0-2877 GCA_037721715.1 Chitinophagaceae bacterium
ACACCTGGAAACCTGTGAGTCTTGCGGCCAGTCGTTATGCTAACAACCTGGTTAGAATGCCTCCATGCATTATTGCCTTAGATGCAAGCCCTGCAGTTTAGAATAGAATGCGAAAACATTGTATAAATCGATATTACGGCAATCAGAAACTACAAATTTTCTTCGATTTGAAGTAGCAACCTGGTTGACTTTACAGTTACCTGTCTGAAAAAGATGGCTGTAAGTATTACAAATTCTTACATTTTAATTTAACGCTGGAATACCTGGTTATGGAAGCGTTAATTCAAAATACTATTGGTAATTGTTTTACCTTATTTTTACGTGGTTGTATCACAGCCTCTCCTTGCTAAAATAAACCATCGGTTGTTTCGTTCACATGTATGGTATCACCTATTTTTTAATGATCATCAGGTAGGGCAACCCTAAATAATTTAAACCTTTTTAAATGAACGCTTTCTTGAAAATCGAAAAGTTTTTTGATTATTATAAACTGTTTGGTGTCAATGGAATTAAGTTTCTTGCGGATCGAGCTTTGAAAAAGAATACTGTAATTAATATTGTTCCGAAGAATTACAATCATCCGGTATTTCTCCGCAATAATACTTCAGACGTAGAGGCTTTTTGGCAAATATTTGACCGGCTTGACTACGAACTTGATTATGGCGGATCACCAAAAAGCATCATAGATTGTGGAGCCAATGCGGGTTTTGCATCAGTTTACTTAAAAAACAAGTTTCCTGACGCAACAATAATAGCCGTAGAACCGGAACCCTCCAACTTTAAGATCTTATCAAAAAACACGGAGAAATACAGTAATATCCATTGTTTGAACTATGGAATCTGGAACAAAACCACCAACCTCGAAATAATAAATATGGGAACTGGTAATTGGGGATTTAGTACCAATGAGGTGGATTATGAGAACGAAAATACCATCAAGGCTATTTCTATAGATGAGATCATGGTGAGGTATAACTTACAGCAAATAGATATTCTAAAAGTTGATATCGAAGGTTCTGAAAAAGAGATGTTTGAAAAGAATTTTGAGAAGTGGCTTCCTTTAACTAAAACCATTGTTATAGAACTGCATGACTGGATGCGTCACGGCTGTACAAAGTCTGTATTCAAAGCCATTGGAAATTACAATTTTTCAGCATCGTTCAAAGGTGAGAACCTGATATGTAAGATGGATGTGAACTAATGCGTGTACATTCAAAATAAAAATGCCATTCAAAATTGAATGGCATTTTTATTTTCAAACCGTTATCTTATAAAATCGCATAATGTATTTTGTTATAAGATAAATACACTTGTCCAATTATCATTTTAATAGTAGTTCAACATCATCAGCATGAAAATAAGGCGCAAGTATCGTTACATCCCCACCTGCATCAATACACGCAAATCCGAATTTAGCCGTACCACCCTGTACAACAAACTCTAAAGTATTTATTTCAGAGTTACGAGATTTAATTAGAATCTTGGCATCAGCGGTACCGCCATTCGCCCAAAGGTACATGCCTGTCCCTGTCGCGTCAGCGTATGCCCTTAAAATGTACGTACCGTCTTTCAAACCGGTGATCGTCTGGTAAATCTTACCATTCCAGGGAGTTTCTTGTGGTGCGTTGGTAAAATGCCCAACCTGAGACGCATAAAAATTTAATCCAAAACGTCCGGTATTCCGTGCAATTGTATCTGAAGAAAAGCCATACCTTCCAGTATAAGCTGTTTCAATTTTCCATGCATCAAGGTTTTGTTCGAAGCTGGGGTTGAGTATCACAATCTTCACCGGATCTTTAGCAGGTGGCGGATCAGTCGATTTCTGGCAAGAGGTTACGGAAAAAATTCCAATCACGCTGGCAAACCAAAACAAAAAGGGGGTAGATAATTGTTTCATTTGAAAAATTTAAGTCGAAAAATGTTGATTAAAGCTGTTTCAATTTTAACAATAACGAAATGATTCTATAAAATATTATAAAATACTTTATTATACGAAAATAATAACACTTCGGATGTCTTAATAAAGTAAATGATTCTACCCCTGGGTTAATTCAATACTATAGACAACAATCATTCCACGTAATTGATACAAAAGAACAGAGGCTATCTGGTAAGGATAGCCTCTGTTCTTTACAAAACTTACGATCGTTTACTGTTTGACAAATTTCTTAGTAACTACCTTACCATCTTCATATACGAGGGTTATGAAATAAACACCCTTGCTCCAGTGTGATATGTCGACTGTTATGGCTTGCCTGGACACTTTAACCGGTATTGTTTTAAGTGTTACTCCGGCAACAGAATTAATAGTCATAGTAGCTTTTTTACCCTCCGCAGCATTGAGCAGGATCTGTATCTTTTCGCTGGCCGGGTTAGGACGCACATTTAATACTAAGGCTGAAGCATCACTAGCATCTTCTACAGGCAAAGACCTAACGGCAGCACTTGTGCTTTCTGCACCACTTACCAGAGAAGTATTCTGCTTCATCAAAATCAGTGATGTAAATGGGCTTAAATTGACATTGCCGGAATACCTGTTATTTTTGACGTCAACATATGTACCATTTAGGTAGAAAGATTGATTCGCAGTAGTAGCATTGTATTCGAACCGGATATAATCATCCGGATTTGTAATAGTAACATTTCCCTCATATACTTTTACATTGTCTATATAAATTGGTGCGTCTTCCTCCTGTACAGTGAAAACCAGGAAAGCAGAAGGGCCTGAAACCGGTGAAGTAAAGATGAATTCATTTTCAGTTCTGTTGGTGCCCACCGCAATATATTTCATATCAGACAACATTTCATAAGCACCGCCATTCTTCATACCATACACTCTCATCGTCTTACCTGCTGAGGAACCAATAGCACTGAACC
>JBBJOD010000602.1:0-2874 GCA_037721715.1 Chitinophagaceae bacterium
CAGTATTCAAGTGAGCCAAGCCTGAAGCGCATGGGAATCCTGGTCGATTTTTCAATTTGTAATTCTTTCCGGCAAAAGAAACCGAAGTGTTGGGTATAATAATCTGCTGATATCAATTGGTTTAAGGCAGGTTGTGTCAATGTTTTACCGGCACCAATCAGAAAGTGACCGGGTTGGAAAACCTCGGCGTTTTTCAAATACGACTCTTTCATTTTCAATATGCTTACCACTGTCAAGGGTGTTAATTTGTGTTGTGCAACCAGGTTAGCTGCCATTAGAACTGTTAACACAACAATAATTTTAATTTTTCGTTTCATTTTCTCTAGCCAATTTGTATGTAAATTACGGCTTGATTTTTGTGGAACCCGCAAATTTTCAAAATATTTATTAAAGCGGAATAAATCCTTTAGATGTCACTGAGTCAAAGTTTACAACAAAGACTATTACAGAAACTTTCACCGCAGCAGATTCAATTAATGAAGCTACTGCAGGTGCCTACAGCCAATCTGGAAGAGCGGATAAAGGAAGAACTGGAAGAAAATCCTGCACTTGAACAAAGTGATGATGATCACGACGAAAATTTTGATGATCCAAAAGATGACTCCGACTCCTCTGATGACGATTACGAGATGGATGGAGGTGAAGATGAATATGGCAACCTTGATATCAGTGATTACGTAGCTGATGGAGACGATGAGGTAGGTGACTATAAACTTCGCGACGATAACTACCCCGAAATTGACGACAATAAAGTTATTCCCTACAGGGTTGAAACAACTTTCCATGATATACTGGCAGACCAACTGGGAATGCTAAAGATGGATGAGCGCAGCAGAAAAATTGCCGAACAGATTGTCGGCAGTATAGACGATGACGGATACCTGCGCAGGGAAACAACCTCCATACAGGATGACCTGGCTTTCAGGCAGAATGTTCAGGTAACTGAAGGAGAGATCGAAGACCTTATCAGCAAAATTCAGCAGTTCGATCCCGCTGGCGTATGCGCCCGTAACCTCCAGGAATGTTTGCTCTTACAATTACACAGGAAATTTAAAGAGGGAAAAAATGTAAAAACCGCTATTGACATTCTTACTGATTACTTTGATGAATTTACAAAGAAGCACTATGATAAAATTCAACGTGGATTGTCGCTTACCGACGAACAACTGAGGGATGTAATTAACCAGATCATCAAACTCAATCCCAAGCCGGGAGGAAATATCGGAGAGGTTAACAAAGGAGAAAGTTACGTGATTCCCGATTTCTTCGTGATGAACAATGGGGGCAAGCTTGAAATAACATTGAACTCGAAAAACGCGCCCGACCTTCGTATAAGCGAAGGGTACCGGGATATGCTGCGCGATTATGACAAAGGAAGCAAGAAAGATAAACGCCAGAAAGAAGCGGTACTTTTTATTAAACAGAAGATAGATGCCGCCAAATGGTTCATTGATGCGATCAAGCAAAGGCAACACACTTTGTTAAGCACCATGGAAACAATTCTTGACTACCAGTATGATTTCTTTCTTACCGGAGATGAAACCACGATGAGGCCCATGATCCTGAAAGATATTGCCGAACGCACTGGCCTGGATATATCGACAGTTAGCAGGGTAGCGAATAGTAAATTTGTTCAGACAGAATTTGGTACTTACCGTTTAAAGTTCTTTTTTAGCGAATCGCTGAGTACGGATAGTGGAGAGGAAGTATCTACCAGGGAAGTAAAGAAGATCCTAAGCAACATGGTAGAGGCGGAAAGCAAGAAAAAGCCTTTGAGTGATGAAAGGCTTACTGAACTACTGCAGGAAAAAGGATATAATATTGCACGCCGTACCGTAGCTAAATACCGCGAACAACTAAATATTCCTGTTGCGCGACTTAGGAAAGAATTGTAAGCAAATGCAAAAACTTAGCGCAAATGAAGAGGAAGATGTAGACTTCTTGCATCAGCAAGCTGCTCCGGCTCAACCATTTTTGTTGCGGTTAATCGCCAATCTTTTTTCTTTTATTTTTCATCCTTTGTTTATTCCGGGGTACATAGCCGGCTTTTTGATCTTTGTGCACCCCTATGCATTTTCGGGTTTCGATTCAAGGCTTAAAATGCTACGCTTTATATCCGTTGTATTACTTACGGCTTTTTTTCCCGCTTTTGTTGTATTCCTGCTCAGGCGATTAGGGCTTATTCAAAATATTTACCTCAAAACCCAGAAAGAAAGGATAATTCCCTATGTTTCTTCCATGTTTTTTTTCTTTTGGATTTTTCATGTTTCGAGAAACTTATCAGACAGCCCACGATTTTTTATCTTACTGCTCCTGGGCGTTTTCATTTCGTCTATTGCTGCGTTAATGGCTAACATCTATTTCAAAGTAAGTATGCACGCAATTGCTATGGGTGCAATGGTTACTTTCTTTGAAATGATGGCCATGCAGGGCAATTTTTCAATGGGAATTTATTTGTCTGCATCCGTACTCATCGCCGGACTTGTCTGTACTTCACGCCTCATTGTTTCGGATCATCATCCCTTTGAGGTTTATGCGGGATTATTTCTTGGAATTCTTAGCCAGGCTCTTGCCGTATTTTTTATTCGATAGTTACTTTCAGCAATCCAAATATTCATAGCTTTCAAATAAGAAGAAGATGTTTTTAACCGCGGCAGTTATAGCCGGAGCATGGAGGCTGGCCATAAAAAACCCGATCGTTTGTATCGATCGGGCGGGTGTTATCCATCTCTAGTTATACGTGCAGGTTACTATTCAATATTTTGGAACGCTTCAGGTACTGTTGCGTAGGGTGGAAAATGAAAAGGCAGCTTCCATCTTTAATGGTATTTATAACTTGAGAGATTTCAGCCAACGGAACCGCCGGACACCCAT
>JBBJOD010000114.1:0-10919 GCA_037721715.1 Chitinophagaceae bacterium
ACGAATTATCTTTTTTTAAAGATAGATACCAGGATCTGGAAATTTAATTACACGAACCTGTTCATGGAGATATTTCCTCAGAACCGTTCGAACCCGGGGAGCGTATTATTGCCAAAAAAATATGCTGCCTTGCATCGGCTCGGAATCAACGCTACCAGGTGGCTGAATATCGGGCTTTTTGAATCCATTGTTTTTGGACGGGCCAACCGTTTTGAATTTTCCTATCTTAACCCGGTGATTTTCCTGCGTTCTATAGAGCAACAAAACGGTAGCCCGGACAATGCAATGCTTGGTTTGGATTTTAAAGCGAACATCGGCCACCAGGCACAGTTATATGGTCAGTTTCTACTGGATGAATTTTCGTTGAAAGAGATGCGGTCGGGCAGAGGATGGTGGGCCAATAAGTTCGGGGTACAGCTGGGTGCCAAATACATCGATGCTTTCCAGGTTAAGAATTTTGACCTCCAGGGTGAACTAAATATCGTGAGGCCATTTACTTATACGCATAATACTGCTATCGCCAATTACACACATTATAACCAGGCGCTTGCACATCCTGTTGGAGCAGGCTTTGCAGAGGTATTGGGTGTTATCCGCTACCAGCCACATCCTAAATGGACCACCGAGGTTAAAGCCATTTATTACACACAGGGTGTTAACACCGCCGGAAGAAACTTTGGCAGTAACATCTTTTTGATCAGTGACAGCCGCCCTTTCGATTATGGTTACCGGATACCCAGCGGCACCAGGTCAAATACCATCAATACATCGATGTTTGCTTCTTACGAAGTGAAAGAAAACCTCTTTCTTGATGGATCATTATTAGTGCGCAAAGTAAGTGCGGTGGAACGGCCGGATCTTTCTTCAAACACTACCATGTTCACAGTTGGCGTACGGGTGAACATGTTTAGAAGGGAATATGATTACTGACCCTGTCAATCCTTTAATCATGATCCAGACTTCCACTTTACAGCTCCTGCGTTTTCATTTTTCATTTTTCCTGATGCCGGTATATCTTTTCGCCATTAGCCAGTTGCCTAAACCAGCCTGGGCTCGTGCTGTGCTTATCTTTTGCATTTTTCATTTGTTGGTATATCCGGCCAGTAATGGCTATAACTCTTATATGGACAGGGATAAAGGAAGTATTGGAGGTATCAAAAACCCGATGCAACCAACTAAACAACTTTTTACAGTTTCGCTGGTTATGGATGGCATTGCAATTGTACTAAGCATGATGATCAGTACTTATTTCGCCATCGGGATCCTGTTATATATACTAGCCTCGCGGGCGTATAGTTATAGAGGTATACGTTTGAAGAAGTATCCCGTTGCAGGATACCTTACTGTTGTTATTTTCCAGGGCGCTGTTACATTCTGGCTGGTTTATCATGGAAGCCATTTTCCTGATATAACATTTCAAGTTCCCGGAACAGGCATGTTGGCCAGTAGTTTATTAATTGGTGGGTTTTACCCATTAACACAAATATACCAGCATGTGGCTGACCGCGAAGAGGGGGTTATTACCATCAGTGCTTTACTTGGGTACAGGGGTACATTTGTTTTTACGGGAACAGTTTATTTTTTTGCTTTCGTTGTATTGGCCTATCATTTTATTGCTGGTTTGGAAATGCGACAGTTCTTTATTTTACAGATCTTTATGCTTCCTGTACTCGTATATTTTTTTTTGTGGGCTGTAAAAGTCTGGAAGAATACGGCCCACGCTGATTTTACGCATACCATGAAAATGAACATCCTTGCGTCAACCTGTACCAATCTTGCTTTTTTAACTTTGTTAATCCTGAGAATCTTTGAGTAAAATATTGTCTATTGGCACCGCATTGCCGCCTTACAAGCATCAGCAAACGGATATATTGCACTTCATGCAGGATGTGTACGCATTGAAAGAATCTGAAAGGCGTAAACTAAAATACCTCTACCATCGAAGTAATATAGCGCATCGGTATTCGGTTTTGCCGGACTACAGTTGCCCTGGGGCGGAATGGGAATTTTATCCCCATACAGAAAACCTGGAACCCTTTCCTTCTTTGGAGCTACGCATGACTCTGTTCAATAAATATGCGGCGCCCCTGTCGGTAGAAGCCATTCAAAATTGCCTGGAAGGTCGTCTTGGAAGCAGTGAAATCAGTCACTTGATAACAGTGAGCTGTACGGGAATAAGTGCCCCAGGCTTAGATATCCAGGTGATGGAATTGATGGGCCTTTCCAAAAATATTTTTCGCACTTCTGTGAATTTTATGGGCTGTTATGCTGCAATCCACGCTCTTAAAATGGCCGATGCCCTTTGCAGCTCAGACCGCAGTGCTAGGGTAGTGATTGTATGTACGGAACTGTGTACGCTTCATTTTCAGAAAGAACCGACCATGGACAATATGGCGTCTAGCTTGTTGTTTGGTGATGGATCGGCAGCCCTCCTGGTGACGCATGACGATTATCCCTGCAAAGGCTTGCATATAGAAAACTTTTATTCGGAAGTTGTGGTGAAGGGTAAAAAACATATGTCATGGGAACTCTCTTCCTCTGGATTTTTAATGACATTAAGTGGGTACATTCCTGAATTGCTGGAGGAAGATTTCGGAGGGCTGGTAGACAGGGCATTGAATCATAGCCAGCTACAAAAATCAGACATTACCGGCTGGTGTATTCACCCCGGGGGTAACAGAATACTGGAGGCTATCAACAAAAGCCTTTGCTTTCAGGATGGCGAACTGCAGGAAGGTTATAATGTGCTGAAGGAATACGGCAATATGTCGTCTCCTACCATTTTATTTGTTTTGAGAAATATGCTGCGCTCATTGGAAAACAACAGGCCAGCCAGGATATTCGGAGCTGCATTTGGTCCTGGCCTGACAATGGAGACCTTTGTTGCCAGCATCTAAATATATATTGTGAGCAGTATTCTCAACATCAAACCGCTAATTCAAAGAACGTCTTATTGTGTATTTTTCACAACGATCATACAAAACAGAATTACTCGATCGTGACGATATTCCTTTCCATGACATCAGGCGGAACATGGCCGAGCTCAATTTTATTAATACACACCTTGGCGGACATAAGATTACCATTGACGGTGTTAAAAGGCTGATTGCAGGCATTGCGCCGCCTACTGAGCCGTTGCTAATCTGTGAAATTGGCTGTGGCGGAGGAGATAATCTTTTAGCGATACATCGTTGGTGTACCAGGAAGGGCCTGACTTCGAAATTTATAGGGATCGATATCAACCCGTTCTGCATAGAAGTAGCATCAAAGCGACTGGCAGCCATAGATGTACAGTTGATTACTTCCGATTTCAAATTGACCGCCTTTAAAGAAAGAAAACCCGATCTGATCTTCTCTTCACTTTTTTGTCATCACTTTGGCAATGACCAGCTGGTCAACATGCTAGTGTGGATGAAAGTAAATTCAGTACGTGGATTCTTTATCAATGACCTTCACAGGCATCCACTGGCTTACTATTCAATTAAGCTGCTCACCCAAATATTCTCCCATTCTTACCTGGTAAAGAACGATGCCCCGCTATCAGTTCTTAGGGGCTTTAAAAAAAAAGAATGGAAATTATTGCTAACAGCAGCAGGTATAAATCAATTCGCCGTTACCTGGAAGTGGGCATTTCGTTTTCTGATCACTTCCAACAACCAAAACCATCCTGTCAATGTACAAGGAACCTGAAATAATACTTTTAAAGTCATGTTAATCCACAATTCACCTCATATGGCGATTTTGCCGGCTCATGATCACGGTCAGGTAGAGCAAATGGGCGTTTATGATGTTGCCATCATAGGTGGCGGTCTGGCCGGACTTGCACTTTCCATTCAACTTGCCAGGAAGGGATACCAGGTAGTATTGTTTGAGAAAGAAAAATATCCTTTTCACCGTGTTTGTGGTGAATACATAAGTTTGGAAAGTTGGAATTTCCTGGAAAACCTCGGCTATCCTTTGAGCGACCTGGACCTGCCTGTCATTAAAAAGCTAATGGTCACTTCACCACGAGGAAGCTTTATTGAGCATGATTTGCCGCTCGGGGGATTTGGCATCAGCAGGTATAAGATAGACCATGAGATGTGTCAGCTTGCCCGAAGCAATGGGGTTCATATACTGGAAGAGAAGAAGGTGACCGATGTGCATCTCCTGCATTCTATTTTTAATGTTCGATGCGGATCATTGAATTACCAGGCTAAAGTGGTTTGCGGTGCATTCGGTAAGCGCAGCAACCTCGACATCAAATGGAAGAGATCGTTTGCAGAACAGAAAGCTGGCAAACTAAACAATTATATCGGTGTAAAGTATCATATAGAAACTGATTTTCTGCCCGATACCATCGCCCTGCACAATTTCAAGAACGGTTATTGCGGTGTTTCAAGGATAGAAGATGACAAATATTGCCTTTGTTACCTTGCTACCGCTGAAGACCTGAGGATGTGTAACAATTCAATTAAAAACCTTGAAAAGAATATTTTGGAGCAGAATCCGTTCTTAAAGAAAATATTTAATAAATCAAGGTTTTTGAACCAGGCACCGATTACTATTTCACAGATATCGTTCGAGTCTAAATCGCAGGTTGAAAATCATATATTAATGATAGGAGATGCCGGTGGCATGATTACACCGCTCTGCGGTAATGGAATGAGTATTGCTTTACATGGCAGTAAAATTGCCGCTTATAACATTGATTTATTTTTAACAGGTGATATTACAAGGCAACAGATGGAACTGTATTACCTTGAACAATGGAAGCGGCTTTTTAAAAACCGTTTGCAAATGGGTCGGTTAATACAGGGGATGTTTGGAAAAGAATGGGTAACGGATTTATTTATTCACTCCGTGAAACCATTTCCAGCCTTTATCTCGTACCTGATACGTCAAACGCATGGCGACCCTTTTTGAAAATTATGAAACGTATACATTTACTGATACCGTGCTTTTTGATGATGCAACTCAACCTGCTATCTCAAAATTATCATGCTGTGCAGGGATCGTCTAATGCAGGAGTACTTGGTGTAGATAACAACCCGGCTTCCATAGTCAATGTTGCCGACGCATGGAATTTCTCTCCTTTTTCCCTTCAGTATAAAACTTCCACCAATGCCTTTACTGTGTTGAACTATTCGCTTATTTCCTCACCAAAAAATTCGTTATATCGGATCAATAGTGGCAGTTATGACCGTTACGCATATGGCAATTTTAACATGCACCTTTTTAACACCCGTATTGCCATTAACCGGAGACAGGCTTTCGCCTTTGGAATGAATGTGAAAGGGTATAGCCAGATAAAAACAGCCGAATATAACTTTGCTGACACGCTGAACACCCTTAAAAGCTTCTTGAAAATTAATGAGGGCACCGAAAACCTGGAAGGTAATTTTAAAAGCAGTAACTGGGTGGAGGTGTTTGGCACTTATAGCCACACAGTCTGGGACAATGAAATAAGCCGCCTGAACGGAGGCATTACCATAAAAGCCATGCGTGGTATCTCAGGTGCTTTCGCAAGTTTGCGCAATGCCGGTTTTTCAAGAAATATACAGAACAACCAGGCGTCATATATATTAAGAACCGGTAATGCCAGGTATGGCTATTCATCGAACCTCGATAAATGGGGGAATGGCAATAGTACTTCCGGCAATTTAAAAGACCTTTTTGTTGCAGCAGAAGGTGGTCTGTCGTTCGACCTGGGATTGGAATACCTGGTAAAAACCCAGGCTGTCCATAATTATTATGAGGAGGACAGTTATTATGATTATGAATGGAAAATTGGCTTTTCGTTACTGGATGTAGGTGCTAACCAGTATAAGTTCAGCGCCCAAAGCAGGGCGCTGGGCAATGCCAAAGAAAATATTACGGATAGGATTTTGGAAAACAAATTCGATGTTAATGGCCTTAAATCTTTTAACGACAGCCTCTCCAGCGTTCTCAATAATGTGCAACAGTTAACCGGAAAGTTTACGATCATTAATCCTGCCAGGTTGGTAATAAATATCGATCGATACCTGTATGATGATTTTTATGTGAACGGTGAATTGTCAGTTAATCTTACCGCTTTCGCCGGAACGGAAAGGCTGTATACTTCAGAATTGAATGCATTAACTGTAACACCCAGGTGGGAGACAAGGCGTTTGGGTATTTACCTGCCTGTTCAGTTCAATACCAAAAAGCAATTTTGGATAGGAGGAGCATTTAAAGCCGGGCCCTTACTGCTTGGCGTACATAATTGGGCCAATGTATTTGCAAAGAATAAATTTCAAAACGGTGGTGCATATCTGGCACTCATTTTTCGTCCAGGCCAGTATACAAGGTCGGCGCGTGATCAAAGGTACAACTGCCCTAAATAAACTATCTCTTCTGTAAGTATTCATTTGGATTTTTTGAAACGAAAGGGCCAAAGCTTCCAGTTTATCTGTAAATTTATAAGTAGAAATACTCAACAAAATCTTATGTCCGCGATTAAAAAGACCCTTGTGTTAGGCGCATCAGCAAATTCACAACGATATAGCTACCTCGCTATTAACAAACTCAGGAAATTTAATCACCCCGTTCTTGGAATAGGTAAGGTGCTTGGAAAGGTTGGAGATGTCAACATTAATGTAGAAACAAAATTCGCAGAAGGTGTAGATACCATCACCTTGTACCTTAGTGCCGCGAATCAAAAGCAATACTATGATTACATCCTCTCTTTACACCCGAAAAGAATCATTTTTAATCCAGGTGCTGAAAACGACGAATTATTTGAAATAGCTCAGCAAAATGGAATTCAACCAATGGAAGCCTGTACACTTGTTATGTTAAGTACGGGCCAATATTGACAATAACTTTATAAGATAGTCGTTAATTCTTTAACTGTATTACGTACAGCAAAAGTAAGAATCAATTAATCCAAAGTATCTAATGAAAAGCCTTACCCTGTTAGGGGTTATGATGCTATGCTGTACCTGTTACTTTAGGTCAACAGCGCAGCTATCACCACCCATCCGTCAAAATAACACGGAAAAACTTTCTTTATTCAGCCGCCTCCCGGAAAAGTTCCTTTTAGATAAAGCATCGATTGAAAAATTATTCACTAGTCCTGTTTCAGGAACCGTTAAAATACTGTTGGCTGATAATACCTTTTTTGAAGGAACAGTTACAGAAATTGTACAGAAAAATTTAAATGTAGCAAGCATTAATATAAAGTCGTCCAATTTCGATGGCGCCCTGCTGACAATTTCAAAAACGACCTATGAAAACAAGTCAGTAAAATATGCGGGCAGGATAGTAAGCATGCGTTATGGCGACGTTTTAACGCTAACCAATAAAAACAATCAATTTATTTTCAGCAAGGAGAAACAATCACTTTACATGGTAGAATGATGCGTTCTATAAACGCATCTATTTCCTGTTTCCTGACCACCGTAATTAATCCGAACCCTATCCATGAAAGCAATCGTAAAATTTCTTTTAGTGTTTGCAGGTGCACTAACTATTCATCTAAACATAAAGTCGCAAACTGTAAAATTAAGTAGTCTACCTTCTGCTCCGGCAACTATTTATCTTGATTTTGACGGTGAGTATGTCACAGGTACTTCCTGGAACTGGAACGGCCCCATCAATGCGAAACCAGCGGGTTTAACAAATGAAGCGATTTCTGAAATATTCAAAAGAGTGGCGGAAGATTATCGACCATTCAATTTGAACATTACTACCGATCCGGTAGTTTACCTTTCAGCTCCGTTCGATCGTCGAATTCGAATCATAATTACGCCTACTTCTTCGTGGTATGGAAAGGCTGGAGGAGTGTCATTTGTTGGATCATTTAAATGGGGAGATGAAACACCCGCGTGGATATTTGGCACGTTGCTCAATAACAATGTAAAATACATTGCCGAGGCGTGTTCTCATGAAATGGGTCATACACTGGGCTTACAGCATCAAAGTACTTATAATGGCGAATGCAAAAAAATTTCCGAATACAATACAGGCCGGGGAGAGGGAGAGATCGGGTGGGCGCCAATAATGGGTAATAGTTATTATAAGAATCACACTACCTGGCATACCGGTTCCAGTACCATGGGTTGCAATAATATTCAGAATGATCTTGAAATACTGGCAGGATCCGGAAATGGTTTTGGCTTCAGGCCTGATGACCATCATAACGACCGCTCAACAGCCACACCAATAAAAACAACAGGGCACAATTTTTTAGTAACCGGCTTGATCAACAGGCCACAAGACGCCGACCAATTCAAAATAACGCTTAATACCTTAACAAACCTCAGGTTGAACGCCATTCCTGAGAATGTGGGCATTGGTAACCAGGGTGCTGATATAGACATCAAGGTGGCTCTTCTAAATTCAAATGCAGACACAATCGGTATTTACAATCCTGTTAATTTGTTGGGTGTCGGTATCGACACCACGCTCAACCACGGTACTTATTATTTATCGGTTGCAGCAACAGCTAACATAAACCATTCTGTTTACGGAAGCCTGGGATTATATTCACTTTCCGGCTCACTGGGAACAAATTTGCCGCTGCATCAAATCATACTGAAAGCCGAGAAAGTTACAGGAGATTACGTGCTTAAATGGAACTACCTTACTGATGAACCGATAATGAATATCATCGTAGAAAAGTCCGTTGATGGAAAAACTTTTTCACCGCTTATTTTGCTCGATGCTAATGCAAGAAATTATCGCTGCCGGCCAACAACTACAACCGCATACTACCGGATGAAGGCAGTAGCCCTGGCGGATGAGAGGTCGTATTACTCAAATATCTGCAATATAAATAGTGGTAAAGAAACAAAGAAAGTGCAGGTGCTGGCGAACAGAATGAGTGGCCAGGTCACCATGTTAGCCGATGCTACCTATACCTTCCAGGTTTTTGATATAAGTGGAAAACTTATATTACAGGGTAAACTGGTTAACGGTCGTAACAATGTAAATCTGGACAATTCGCCAAAAGGTATTTTGTTAATGCGAGTAAGCAATGGCGTTAAAAGCTGGACAGAAAAGATATTAAATCAATAACAATTCAATGTTTTGGGGCTCACAGGTTTTACGTAAATTGTGGAAACACATTATTTATGTTGTGGAGAAAATTCAATGGCGATACAATTGATCTTCCTATCATGGAAGCAGTAGAAACTGCTATCAAACGAGAAACCGCAAATGGTTTCAAATTAAAAGTTTGCATTGGAACAGATTCGCAGGTAAAGGGCGCCGAGACTGAATTTGCCACCGTTATCGTTTTTCTTCGTGAAGGCCACGGGGGTTTCATGTTCATTCACAATGAGAAATCCCGTCAACAGTTCAGCATCAAGGAACGCATGCTCCTGGAAGTGGCCAAAAGTATTGAAATCGCCTACGAACTTTGCGACCTTTTTACCGTGTACGATGTTGACATGGAAGTGCATGCTGACATAAATACCAATCCGAGTTTCAAAAGCAATGCCGCTCTCAAAGAAGCTATGGGGTATATATTGGGTATGGGCTTTGCTTTCAAAGCCAAACCGGAAGCTTTTGCCAGCAGTAGCTGTGCGAACAAAGCGGTGAATTAAGCGAGTATGAATAGTAGTGGATCGTGACAAACAGGGTGTTGGTATGCCCTGCTTTGCCATGTTATAATGATAATAATCGGCTTGAATTAACCTGGCTGTGGTTGTAAAGACCTAGCCAAAGGGTAAACGACGGATGAAATTGATTCGTTTAGCCATGCACAACTCATCACCCATCATCCATTAACCGCCTATTTCCCAGCCTCGTAATACTCCTTATTAGATTCGTTGATCAGTCGTAAAATATTTTCACGACCTGTATTTTTGATGGCACTGGTTACAAAGTGTTGCGGTAAGAACTGCCAGGTTTCTCGAAGTTTATTAAGAAAAGCTTTTACGTTCCTGCTTATCATAAGTTGAGTTTCTTTATCCGCTTTCGTGAATGCCAGGCAAAAAGGTATCTGCCATTCACCCAATTGATTCACGAACTCCAGGTCCAGCTTCTGCGGTTGATGACGCCCATCTATCAGTACAAAGATATTTACGAGGTTTTCACGTTTCCTAATATAATCTTCAATCATTTTTTCCCATTTTTTCCTTTGGGCTATTGATACTTTAGCAAAGCCATAACCTGGCAGATCTGCCAGGTACCATTTTGTGGAAGCATCGCCGGGTCCTCGGGCACTTACTACCTCGAAGTGATTAATCAATTTGGTTTTACCCGGTGAATTGGATGTCTTCGCAAGTTTCTGGCTGTTACAAATGCTATTTATCAGGGATGATTTACCAACATTGCTCCGGCCAATAAACGCGTACTCTGGCCGGTCCGCTACCGGGCACATGGTATATTCCGGGCTACTTATTAGATAATTGGCCGACTTAATAATCATGATGCGTTGCGTAAGGATAAATGAATGCGTCAAAGATAAGACATGTGGTTCGAAGCAGGGAACCGCGACTTTTGGTTTAATGACCGAGAACGGAAGGTTGTCCCTATGTTAAACATACCAAAATTACCAAACTTTACTGGATAGCACTAACTTTGCACGGTATGAGCCACCAGTTACCCCACGATACCATTGTTCCTTTTAAAGACTCGCAACAAAGTAAGAAACAGCAGGTAGCCAACATGTTCGATAGCATTGCCTTCCGGTACGACTTTATCAACAGGTTCCTTAGCGGCGGCATAGATGTGTATTGGAGAAAGCGGGCTATTCGTGAATTAAAAGCTGAACGGCCTGCCTTCGTCCTTGATGTGGCCACAGGCACGGCGGATGTAGCGATCCTAATGAACAAATTGCTTAAGACGCGGAAAATCATTGGCGTTGACATCTCTAACGGAATGTTGGAACTCGGAAGAAAAAAGATCGCTAAACTTGCTCTAAGTGATAAAATCGAATTGCAGCTCGGAGACAGTGAGACCCTTGATTT
>JBBJOD010000603.1:0-2858 GCA_037721715.1 Chitinophagaceae bacterium
ACGGCACTTCAAACAGGCGATTTATTATATGAGGCCAGGACCGTCTGGGGTGATGGAACCATCCACTGGATAAGAACAGTGGGCACCTACTCTTTTGATGCGGGCGGCAAGGCTACGTCTTTTTCAGGAACTGTACAGGATATTACCGAGGAGAAGCAAACCGGCAAAGGGCTCAGGGAAGCGGAGGAACGCTTTGCGCACGCGATCCGAAAAAGCGAAGCGCTATTCCGCAATGTCACCAGCACCTCGCCTACCGGACTGTGGATGAGCGATCAAAAAGGGAACCTGACTTATCTTAACAAGACGCTCACAGACTGGACCGGTATGCACTACGCCGATTTACTCGGACACGGATGGGCTAATGCAATAATAGACGAAGACCGACCGAAAGCCATACAGGCATTTAGCAGCGCTATCAGCCAACTTGCACACTATGATATCGAATTCAGGATTAAAAAGGCAACGGGTGACACATTATGGTGCAGGTCCGCCGGAGATCCCTTTTACCTGGACGATGGCACTTACGCGGGGTATGTTGGATTTTGCATGGACATTAACGAAAGGGTACTCGCAGCCAACAAACTTAAAGCAAGTGAAGAACGGGTAAGCGCAATTATTGAACAGGCTCCTGTGGCCATAGGATTACTGGTTGGCAGGAACATGGTTATTGAAAAGGCGAATGAGACCATCCTGAGACTTTGGGGTAAAGAGAGATCTATTTTAAATCAACCCTTGATACAGGCAATTCCTGAACTGGACGGACAGCCATTTATCGGCCTCCTGGAACGGGTTTTTGACACAGGAAAACCCTATTTTGGATACAATACCCTGGCCAGGCTTGAAAACAAAGGCCGGTTGCAGGAGATTTATGTCGACTTTGTGTATACGCCCATGCGAGATGCCAATGGTGAAGTAGCGGGCGTTATGGTGCTTGCCTCCGACGTAACGCTTCAAGCAATTTCGCGCCAAAAAGTGGAACAAAGTGAAGCCAAATTTCGAGGGCTTATTGAAGAAGCTCCTTTTGCAATCGCTTTATACCAGGGGCCGGAATTTATTATTGAAATGGCCAACGAGGTAATGATCGGTCTTTGGGGTAAAAGCGAGGTGGTTGGCCTGCCCCTGTACGAGGCCCTGCCTGAACTGGATGGGCAAGGCTTTATAGAAATTCTTGAAAATGTTTTTAAAACCGGAATCTCTTATCACACGCAGGACGCAAAAGCCGAGCTTTTTGTTAATGGAAGCCTGAACAGCTTCTATTTCAATTTCACTTTTAAGCCGCTAAAGAACGATAGCGGCCAGGTTTATGCCATCCTTCATATGGCCATCAACGTAACCGAACAGGTGGTAGCTCGAAAAAAAATAGATGAAGCACAGCAGGCGCTAAGGGGAGCGATAGAATTGGCTGAATTGGCCACCTGGCAGATAGACCTTATAACCGGGATCGCCGATTATTCTGACCGGCTTAAAAGATGGTTTGGTTTCGACAATAACGAACTGATCACCCTTGACAAAGCATATGATGCCATTGCCGAGGAAGACCGGAAGGAGATGGCCGAATCCCTTGCAAGGGCCGTTAATCCTGCAATAAGGAGTCTTTACGATGTTGAATACAAAATTGTTGATAAAGCAGCTAGTACCACCTACATTATACGGTCGCAGGGGCGCGCATTTTTTAATGATAAAGGTGAGGCGTACAAGCTGAGCGGAACAGCGCAGGATGTTACCAAACAACGAAAAATTCAACATGCGCTGGAGAGAGAAGTGCAAAAACGCACTGAAGAATTGCAGCAAGTAAATATGGAACTCCATGGGGCTAATGAAGAACTGTTTCAGTCAAATGATCGGCTGATTCGGTCGAATGAGGAACTGGCTCAATTCGCGTACGTGGCTAGCCACGATTTGCAGGAGCCTCTCCGCAAGATCCGGACATTTTCCAGCATGCTGGGCAGTCAAAAGAACTTATCTGAACAAACAAAGATACAAGTTGGCAAGATCATCCAATCTGCCGAAAGAATGACCCTGCTGATCCAGGACTTGCTGGAATTGTCGCGCCTTATTAAAGCAGATTCTTTAACGCGGCCTATAGAACTTTACCAGGTTTGCAAAGCTGTAGCTAACGACTTTGAATTAAGTATCCTGGAAAAAGGTGCTCTGGTGAGCATAGGCGATCTGCCGGTTGTTGAGGCAGTAGGTCTGCAGATGAACCAGCTTTTTTACAACCTGTTAAGTAATGCATTAAAATTCAGTAACCCCACAGAAGTTCCGCAAATTGATATATCGGCTCGCCTGCTGGATAAAGAGGAGCTGAAGCAATACATCAAACTCCCCATCAGAGACTGCAATTATTACCAGGTATCTATTTCTGACAATGGTATTGGCTTTGATGTCAGGTACGCGGAGCAGATATTTGAAGTTTTTAAACGACTTCATGCCCACGATACGTATCCGGGATCGGGAATAGGCCTTGCCCTCTGCCGACGGATTGTTGCTAATCACCAGGGTTACCTTTATGCAGAATCAACACCTGGCAAAGGGGCTGCTTTCCACATTATTTTACCGGAAAAAAACACGGAGTTCCGGGAAGACGAACAAGTTGTACCTTTCGACACCTAATCCAAGAAATTAATGCGTATAAACGAACCGATCGTTCTTATTGAAGATGATGCAAATGATATAGAAGTCATTCATGCCGCAATCCTCGAGTTGAAAATTCCTCACCCTTTACATGTAGTAAATTCGTCGCAGGAGGCCCTTCAATACCTTGCCGCTACCACACAGAAGCCCTTTGTCATACTATGTGATATCCGAATGCCGTCAATTAACGGGTTGTCTTTAAGAAAAATGATCATGGAAGACGA
>JBBJOD010000115.1:0-10849 GCA_037721715.1 Chitinophagaceae bacterium
AATTTTTTTTCATTTTCCCATTTACTTAGATCCGTTCCCGTTTCCCCAAATATTTGTAGTGCTGACAATTCTCCAATGCCATATATTTCTGTTACATCTACGCCATGAATATGATATAGATATTTCCTAATATCGGCACACGGGCTATTCTTATTCTTTTTTTTTGAGGCAGGCTTCTTGATAGCCTGATTTTCTGCTAAAGTTTCCAGGAAACCTTCATTTTGCCTGGCCTCGTATCGTTGCAGATGTTGCTCTATTTGTTGATCAACTTGAGCAATCTGTTGCTTATAGGAATTAAATATGTGATAACTGGACCTTAAAGTAAACAAATGCTCTTCCCTCAATTTCCTTCCAGTGACTTTACAATCGTTTCGCGATCTGCCTTGATGCGATAATCCACAAAAGGAAGGAAATTTATCGGATTTCTTTCTCCCTCCAGGATGGCTTCGATGATTTTTATGCCTGTTACCCCGGTAATATCTTTAATAACCGTGTACACCTTGATGTTCATCAATTCAAGTGATTTTTGCATTCTTAGCACACATCTTGAATAATCTTCGGTAAGGGTTCTACGAAAACGAACAAGGGTTCTCAAGGCGCTTTGTTCATCATCTGGCAAGTAACTGCTTTTTAGTAAATCGCAGCTATGGAGTTTCTGTATCCACATGGCATCATCCTCATCTGTTTTTCTTCCTGTGACATTCTTTAAGTGCGTGGCATTAACCAGGAGTGCCTCAAACCCATTTTCAACCAACGTGGTAAATACCGACTTCCAATAAACCCCGGTGCTTTCCATGGCTACCGATTGGATATCGCATTTTTTTAACCAGTCTACCATCTCCCTTAAGTCGCTTGTCATTGCTCCAAACCTGCGAACACGGGGCTCATCTCTGCCTGGTGGCACTGCAACCGCATGAAAAGTAGACCCAATATCAATGCCCGCAGCATTAGGCCGTGTGACAGCCATTTCAACAATTTGATTTTTTGAGCTTTTTGATGGATTTTTGTTCATAGATTTTGTATTTAAAAGTAAAAAGCTCTTTGCCTTCTGACATCGATAGGTTACTCTCTTATACAGGGTCTATCCCCTAATTAGAAACTCAAGGTGACAGAAGAACCAGACTGATAGATGAATTTGGAACATTCATTGCGATCAAAGGTCTCTTGCAAAGAGCTTATACTTTTAAAAATACATATCCTATTTAAATTCTTAACGACTCTACAGTTATTTTTGCTGAAACATCACCCGCGGGTGATTCTATGACTGATAGCCAAAAAGTTTCCAAAATTAAAATACAATGCCAGAGAACCAACACAAAATCGGCATCATCATGAATGGTGTTACCGGGCGGATGGGAACAAACCAGCACCTGCTGAGGTCGATCGTTGACATAATAAAACAGGGCGGTGTAAAGCTTACAGGTGGAGAAAGCATCATGCCCGATCCCATTTTGGTAGGAAGGGACACTAACAAACTAGAACACCTTTGCCGCTTGTCTGGAATTTCAAGAATGACCACCAATGTAGATGAGGCGCTGGAAGACCCGGCGAACAGCATTTATTTCGACGCTCAAACAACAGGCCGGCGCGCCGAGGGAGTTCGGAAGGCTGTAAAAGCCGGCAAACATGTTTACTGCGAAAAGCCGGTGGCTGTTAGTACCGAATCTGCACTTGAACTTTACCGGCTTTGTACAGACGCCGGCCTGAAACACGGTGTTGTTCAGGATAAATTATGGCTTCCTGGTATCCTTAAACTGAAACGCCTCATTCAAAATAATTTTTTTGGAAAGATACTTTCTGTGAGGGGGGAATTTGGCTATTGGGTATTTGAGGGACATTCTATTCCTGCGCAACGCCCATCCTGGAACTACCGCAAGGAAGATGATGGTGGGATAATCGTTGACATGCTTTGCCATTGGCGTTATTTGCTGGACAATGTATTCGGAAAAGTGCTCTCCGTATCCTGTCTGGGAGCCACCCACATACCAGAGCGGATTGATGAATCGGGTATGCCTTACGCATGCACGGCAGACGACGCGGCATACGCCTGCTTCCAGCTAGAATCGGGTATCATCGCCCAGTTCAATTCTTCCTGGGCGGTAAGGGTAAGAAGAGATGACCTGCTAACACTGCAGGTGGACGGTACACATGGATCAGCGGTTGCTGGTCTCCGTGAGTGTTACACCCAACATTATGGCAATACGCCTAAGCCGGTATGGAACCCCGATATTGAGCAACCAATCAAATTTTTTGAAGGTTGGTCGAAGGTGCCGGAACAGGAAGCCTACCAGAACGCTTTCAAGGTTCAATGGGAACTTTTTCTTAGGCATGTTGTAAAGGATGAACCGTTTCCATGGAACTTAATGGAAGGCGCTAAAGGAGTTCAACTTGCTGAAAAGGGTATTGAAAGCTGGGAGAAAAGATGCTGGGTAGATGTACCTGAAATAACTACACCATGAAAAAAGTGGCATTTGTTACAGGAGGCAGCCGCGGAATCGGCTATGCCATTGCGTTAGACCTTGCAGGAAATGGATTTAACCTGGCAATCAACGGCATTCGCCCGGAAGAGGCTGTGGAAGAAGTAATGAGCCTATTAAGGGCAACAGGCGCCGAAGTGGTCTACTGCCAGGGTGATATCGCATCCAGGGAAGCAAGAATTCGCATGCTAGACCAGTTAAAGGGCCATTATGGCCACCTGAATGTGCTCGTCAACAATGCCGGTATAGCGCCCAGGGAGAGAAAAGACCTGTTGGAAGCAACCGAAGAAAGCTTCGCCCTGCTCCTTGCAACCAACCTGCAGGGGCCTTATTTTCTTTCACAGGCTGCGGCTAACTGGATGATCAGCCAACAGCAGACCGATGCAAATTTTTCCGGGTGTATCATAAATATATCGTCAATATCTTCTACCATTGCCTCCGTAAATCGCGGAGAATATTGCGTTGCGAAAGCCGGACTTAGTATGGCAACAAAGCTTTTTGCCGCACGGTTGGGTGAATTCAATATTCCTGTGTATGAAGTGTGCCCTGGGGTGATAAGAACTGATATGACCGCTGGTGTAACTGGAAAGTATGACAAATTGATTGAGGACGGGCTTTGCATTCAAAAGCGTTGGGGAGAGGGAGTTGATGTAGCGAAAGCCGTTACTGCACTGGCTTTGGGGTATTTCCCTTATTCAACCGGCCAGGTGATCATGGTGGATGGGGGATTGACGATTCCTCGTTTGTAGCAGTGATAACGGCATGCTCATGAATCAGTGCAAGAAATATTTTAACGCAAAGTGCGCAAAGGAGAGTTTTTTCTCTAAAGAACTGGCGCGAGTGTTCCAACGGGCTTTAATCATGAATGATTGCATCTCCAGACATTGCCCGTTGAACAACTTGTGCCTATTAGGGTAAACTTAGTACAGTTGAATAAACTTTCAACAATCGATCAGCCTTACTTCAGAAAATAACCATTATGACCGAACCCGTTACCATCGAAAAAAAGCCAGTTATCAAACTTCTGCTCCAAGTTCCAGTAATGGTAGCGGCTCTGGGCTACCTGGTAGATATGTACGACCTGTTTCTTTTCAGCGTGGTAAGGGTTCCAAGCCTTAAATCTTTGGGCCTGTCTGGCAACAGCCTGTTGGGGAACGGCATCTTACTCCTGAACATGCAAATGGCAGGCATGCTGATCGGCGGCATATTCTGGGGCATCTTGGGTGATAAGAAAGGCAGGCTATCGGTGCTGTTTGGTTCGATTATTATTTATTCCCTGGCAAACATTGCCAATGGGTTTGTTACTTCTATTGAGCAGTATGCCTTGCTGCGATTCATCGCAGGACTTGGCCTGGCCGGTGAACTGGGTGCAGGAATTACCCTGGTGGCAGAAGTACTTCCAAAACAGGTGCGTGGCTATGGAACTACCCTGGTTGCTACCATGGGCGTTCTGGGTGCCATCCTGGCCTATTTCGTAGCCGACCTTTTCGACTGGCGCATATCTTACTTTATTGGTGGTGGTTTAGGGCTTGTACTTCTCGTGCTCCGAATGAGAGTATTTGAATCCGGTATATTTGTCAATCTAAAAGAAAAAAACATCAGTCGCGGTAATATATTAATGCTTTTCACTAACTGGGTCAGGTTCAAAAAATATGTGAAATGTATACTGATCGGTTTACCCATCTGGTATGTGGTGGGCATACTGATCACATTCTCTCCTGAGTTAGCATCGGCTATGGGAATTAAAGAACCGGTGCAGGCAGGCAAGGCAGTCATGTTTGCTTTTTCCGGCCAGGTGCTGGGAGATATTGTAAGTGGCCTTATGAGCCAATATTTCAAAAGCAGGAAGAAAGTTACGCTGCTTTTCATCTTACTGTCTTTATTCTTGATAACCATTTACCTGCTTTTGCCAAAAAATGATGTAACGGTGTTTTATGCGCTATGCGCCTGCCTGGGTTTTGCAAACGGCTATTGGGCCCTGTTTATTACCATCGCTGCTGAACTTTTTGGTACCAACCTGCGCGCCACAGTGGCTACCAGCGTTCCAAACTTTGTTCGTGGTGCCGTTATTCCGTTGAGCTTCTTTTTTACCCACCTAACAGCACATGTGGGCATTATCTACAGTGCCCTGGCCATCGGCATATTCTCCATCGTGCTTGCACTGTTAGCCCTCAGGAACCTGGATGAAACCTTTGAGAAGGATATGAATTACATTGAGCATGATTGATTGCCTGATGTTCCGGTACATGATGGCGGTAACTGCCATTTCAATTTTCTTTCAAAACAAGACCTGTTAGTTTTTTCCTTTTTGTAAGTTAAAACATCCCTTAAAAGGCCTAAACTTGCATATGAAGAAACTGATTGCTTTATTGTTGGTCTGCCATAACCTGTTGGGACAAACAAATTCACAGTCGCCTTTGCCGCCATGGGCTTTTGGCGGTTTTAAACGTCCACCGAAGGTGAACCCAATCATTTCACCTATCAACAAATCGATCTTTAAAGATCCGATGCTAAAAGACACGGTATCATGGGAATCCAACGACACGTTTAACCCGGCTGCAGCAATCAAAGACGGCAAAATTGTGGTGCTTTACCGTTCGGAAGACAAATCGGGTATTGGCATTGGATTCAGAACATCGCGCATAGGCTATGCCGAGAGTACCGACGGAATAAAAATGAACCGGCGGTCCACGCCTGTATTGTACCCCGGCAATGATAACCAGAAAGAGTTCGAATGGCCCGGCGGATGCGAAGATCCAAGAGTAGCTGTAACCGAAGCAGGTACTTACGTGGTTATGTATACGCAGTGGAACAGGAAAATCCCGCGGTTAGGTGTAGCTACTTCCAAAGACCTTATCAACTGGACCAAGCATGGACCGATTTTTCGCAAAGCTTACAACGGCAAATTTTTTAACATGGCGTCTAAATCTGCTTCTATCATAACAAAAATCACAAACGGCAGGCAGGTAATTGCTAAAATAATGGGACTGTACTGGATGTACTGGGGTGAAGCCGGAGTTTTTGCGGCAACTTCTACTGACCTGGTAAACTGGAAACCGCTGGTAGATGAAAAAGGCAATCTTAAACCCTTAATTTCACCCAGGAAAGGTTACTTCGATAGTGATCTTACAGAATGTGGACCTCCTGCCATCATTACGAAAAACGGAATTCTATTATTGTACAATGGTAAAAATGGTGAAGGTGAAAAAGGAGACCGGCGTTTCCAGGGCAATGCCTATTGCGGGGGGCAGGTTTTATTTGACAATAATGATCCTACAAAGGCGATCAACCGCCTGGATGTGCCATTTTTCCGGCCGATGGAACCCTTCGAAAAAAGTGGCCAGTATATTAACGGTACGGTATTCATGGAAGGCCTGGTCTATTTTAAAAACAAGTGGTTCCTATATTATGGATGTGCTGATTCACGGGTTTCTGTGGCCATCTTCGATCCCGCTCATCCTGCCCTTCCAGACCCGATTCCCGCAAAATAAACAGCGGTTGTAACTATTAATCAATTCTTGCCAAATCTTAACTGGAGGTTGCTCTTGGCTCATCCCCTACTGGGAAGATTAGGAGTGGGTAAAATTTTGATTTCAACATTCCAGGTGGTTTAGTCGGACAGTATTAATAAATGATACTTGATTTATGTATCGCGGATCTACAATTTTTTCAACATCATGTTTCGATATTCTACTTTCATGGGAGGGCCAACATGAACCTGCACGCCCAGCAGGCCGCCAGGCCGGCGGTTAACCGTGTCGTCGTCTGTAACATCACTCATAAGCACCCCATTGATAAAATGTTGTAACCTGTTACCCTTTGCCACAATGCGGCACTGGTTCCAATCTTCGTTTTTTATCAATTTCATCAACGAATCGGAAGTACCCAGTGATGCAGATAACGTGGTGCCTTGCCAGGCATTGCTTTTTATATTTGCCTGCAACGAAGCGGTGTCATTTGCGTGTGGGCGAACAGTTACTTTTTGTCCGCGGTATGCAAGTGTTGTTCGCTTACGCTCTTCGTAATTTTGACCGGTATACCGGTTTGCTCCATCAATATCAGCCTGGTAACCTCTAAGCGCGAACGGGATATCTTTCAATTGTTCACTTCTGTAGTTGATTCCGCTGTTGCCTTTGGAGGTGATGCGAAATTCGGTTACCAATTCGAAATCTGAAGGTTGCCCTCCACGCCATATGATAAAGGTATTCGTTTTCAACAGGGTAGTAGGTGTTACTTCACCGACCAAACTACCATTTTCCACTTTCCAGTAAACAGGATCTCCGTCCCAACCTTTAAGCGATTCGCCATCAAATATTTTTACAAACCCGGCATTATCGCCCCTGCTTTGGCTGGATGTTTTGCAACTGCCTGTAACGAGGAACAATAATATGATTGAAAATTGGACATATCTAACACGTGATACATTGAACATGGCGATTATTTTATCGTTGTGATGGTTTAGAACCTTATAACATTGCGGAGCAGCAATCTATGAAAAAATTAAGCAAATGCAAAACAATGATTTCAACCAGGTACCCCTAATATGTTGTCACCTGTTTCTAATTTCTCAAAGGTCGTTGAATCATATCCTGCAAAGTTTGGGCAAATAAATTACCTACTAATTTCTTACATTAGCTGCCAGATAACAAATGGTGAATGCTGCTTCCTTAATAGAAATCTTTAAATACCAGACTCTTATTTATGTTACTTGATTCCGGCTGGCATAACAAGATATCAAACAACGCACAAATTGGTGGAATAGAAACAGCTGTTATAGACAACGGCCCAGGTAGGGGTACCCGTTTTGCCTGGATAAACACCGGAACCGGGTTTCGATACAAAGTCATTATTGACCGGGGCATGGACATAGGTGATGCATTTTTTAACCAGTACAGTATTGCCTGGCTCAGCCATACCGGCATTACTTATCCCCAGCCATTTTCAGACCGTGGTTTAGACTGGCTTAAAACTTTCGGCGGCGGATTACTTACAACCTGCGGACTTGATCATGTTGGGGGGCCCGAATCGGATCTCTCTGGTGAGCGTGGACTTCACGGTCAGATCAGCAACATTCCTGCAGAACTGGAATCGATCATTCAACCCGACCCTATGAATGGAAAAATGGAAATGAGTATCACCGGCACAATGAAGCAAACAAAAATATTTGGTCCGCGGCTTGAACTAAAACGAACCATTTCAGGCAGACTGGGATCACCCTCCATTAATATACAGGACGAAGTAGTCAACCGCGGAAATACAGCAGCGCCGCATATGATATTATATCATTTCAATTTTGGATGGCCCCTTGTTGACGAAGGTACCGATATCATCTGGAAAGGGAACTGGCAACCACGGAACCCTGCGGGTGAAAACAGAATTTTCAGGCAGGGAAATAACTTTAAAAAGTGCCCGCCACCCTTGGAAGATCACAATGGCAGCGGCGAAGAAGTAGGGATTGTCGATATAGAAGCAGACGAGTCGGGAAGGTGTTTCTGCGGCTTGCATAACTCACGCTTAGGCGTTGGTGTTAGGCTGCGGTTTCAGAAAAATCAGTTGCCGTGGTTGACAAACTGGCAGCACTGGGGACATGGAGAATATGTTACCGGCCTCGAGCCCGGAACAAACCCGCCTATTGGCCAGTCCAGGGCCCGTGATAACAAAGAGCTCATCCTGCTGCAGCCGAGAGAAAGCAGGACGTACAACCTGGAAATAGAGGTATCGGACAACAAAGAACTAATCAGCGAATTGATAAGGTAGCGAACTCAAAATGCGCTGGAGCATATAATAAAAATAGATTTTTTGTTGTTAATCAAAAAAAACTAATATTACAATTGAATTAAGTAAATAGGTCACAGGCAAAATGTTACGTATAGTATTTGTTGTTTCTTTATATAGGTAGGTTTGCGTCCTTTTTCAATTTGCTGCAATAGAAACTGATCGTACTTCTTGCTGTTTTATCTTTTTAGAAAATTGTCTCTATTGACGCACTTATAAAGATTGTTTTACGATTAGCGTGGTGATTGATTATCACAATGTAAGATTAGTTGAACCTACTGATTCGTCACAGCGCCAGGTCCGTATTAATGAATTTCCAAAGATCATTTATCTAACGATTTAAACTAAAACTGCTATTATGAAACTACCAAACTTTGTTCGGTATCCCTTACCGCCAATTCCTGTTTCTAACTCCCGGGCTTTTATGCATAAAAAGCTGGCAAATTTTACCTTATTGTTTTTCCTGTTAATGGTCTCTTCCCTTGCGTTTGCGCAGACAAGCACCATAACAGGGACAATAAAAAATTCATCCGGCGAGCCAATGGCAGGAGCAACCGTTAATGTTAAAGGAGGAAGTAATTCAACAACCACTGATGTTGCAGGCAGGTTTACTATTAATGTGGCGGCTAACAGTAAAACACTTGTTGTAAGTTTTGTTGGCATGGAAACAAAAGAGATTACCCTTTCCGGGCAGACAGAACTGGACATCAGCATGGATAATTCAACCAGTGACCTGGCTGATGTGGTAGTGATCGGTTATGGAAGCCAATTAAAAAGAGCAGTAACCGGGGCGGTTCAAACCATCAATACCAAAGAATTGCGTGATATTCCTGTTTCACAGATATCTCAAAAACTGCAGGGGCGGCTGGCCGGTGTACAGATCAATCAAACTACCGGAAAGCCTGGCCAGGGCATGTCAGTAAGAATTCGCGGGCAGTTATCAGTATCGGCAGGCAGTGATCCATTGTACGTAGTAGACGGCTTCCCGATAACAGGAAATATCGGTGCCCTTAATCCGGACGAAATAGAAACCATTTCCGTGTTAAAAGACGCCGCATCTACTTCCCTGTATGGTTCAAGGGCTGCAAATGGCGTAGTGTTAGTTACTACTAAAAAAGGCAAAAGGGGCCCGGTTAGCGTAAGTTTAAACAGCTTTGCCGGGTTACAAAAAGTTCCGGTAAGGGGCAGAATTGAAATGATGAACGCCGTTGAATTTGCGGAGTTTAAAAATGAATATTATACAGATGCGGGACAGCCGGTACCTATTGAATTTCGAAATCCGTCTCAATACGAAGGTAAAAATAACGACTGGTATGATGCCTTGCTGAGAACAGCTCCGATGCAGAGTTACAACCTGACGGTTACATCCAACACCGATAAGGTAAGTACCGCTTTAATAGCAGGCGTCTTTAACCAGGATGGCGTTGTGTTGAATAACACGTATAAAAGGTATTCGCTTAGAATGAACATGGATTACGCGATTTCAGAAAAAGTAAAGATCGGTTTCAATATTGCTCCGTCTTATGTTTTTGACAATACACCCAGAACTGATGGAGACCGCGGAACGGGTATACTTTTCAACGCACTGCATACCTGGCCGGTAATGCCCATTTACGATTCAAGCGGTCAGCTTACAAAATTTAACCAATTTCCCGGAAGCACCGGTAATATTTTTGCCTATCCCAACTGGGTAAGGGCCGCGAAAGAATTGACGAATGAAACAAAAACAACCAATCTTTTATCCAACGCTTACATTCAATACCAGCCAGTGAAGGGATTGGTATTGAAATCTACCATCAATGTGGAGTTTCTGAATTCTAAATTTTTCTTCTTTAATCCATCGACGGCTACATCTGCCATCAATGTACCTATTCCAACTACTGCGGTATCCATCCGCCAAAGTCTTGAAAACGTAACATGGCTAAATGAAAACCTGGCCACTTACACAAGAAGTTTTGGCGATCATAATTTTGAACTGCTGGCAGGTTATACAAACCAGAAATTCAGACAGGAGTTTACCCGCCTACAGGCAGATACCTATACCGACGACAGGCTGCCGACAATACAGGGAGCGCTTAATATCAACCGCGGCGGTACCACTAACGGAGTGCAGGAATGGGCACTTACTTCTTATCTCTCCCGACTAACATATAATTACCAGGGTAAATACCTGTTCACTGCAGCGGTCAGGAGTGATGGCTCGTCTCGTTTCGGCTCTGCCAATCGTTGGGGTACTTTCCCATCAGCCTCTGTTGGCTGGGTAGTTTCTGATGAAAATTTCCTTCAGGACAATAAAAACATCTCTTTTGCAAAACTCAGGGCCAGCTATGGTGTAGTCGGTAACAACAATATCGGTAACTACACGCAGTACGCACTGGTTAACAACACGGTAAACTCCGTCTTTGGAAGCAATGTGGCTACCGGGGCAGTTGTGACCTCGCTTTCCAATAACAATTTAGGATGGGAGACCACCAAGCAATTCGACTTTGGTTTAGACCTGGGGTTGTTCAATGACCGTGTACAATTTTCTTATGATTATTATGTAAAGAATACTACGAATTTGCTTTACAGTGTGCAAATACCACAGGAAGCAGGTT
>JBBJOD010000116.1:0-10810 GCA_037721715.1 Chitinophagaceae bacterium
TTACACTTATACTCTGCTAAAGTAATCAAGAAAGCCCAGATTAAACCTTCGCAAGCTTCGAGCGAAATCGCTGATCAGAAAAAACCCTGGATCTACTTCTACGCTAACTGTTAGCGTCTTCAAGACTTGACAGGTTTATCCTGTCATCCCGATAATGAAGTCAATCACTTACTCATGGTCAACCCGGCCTTTTTCTTCATCTGCAGCATTGTCTGCATGCCGGCGTTTCCTTGCAAAGTTGTCCATGCCAAAGCGATAGGTGAAAGCAATACCTATTCGTTGCGTATCTGATTCGCTCGTTTGAAAATAACTGGCCTGCTTTAAACTGACCGACCTGTTATGGTATATCCATGAATGAAAAATGTCATCAAAATTTAACCTGATGCTGCCCTTGTCTTTCCAGATCTTCTTTTGAACACCGCCGTTTGCACATATCATGCCCCCGGTTATTGCCTGCCCGGTGATGTCTCTGCTCGCGTAGTAGGCACCCAGTTCGGCACTCCAGCCCTTGGTGAAACGAAACTGGTTGACCACGTTGATCCTAGCCACAAAAGTACTGATATGAAGTTTTTCTGTGTAGGCCCTTCCATTTAATCCAATTCTTGAAAGCAGTATGTCGCTGTTCAGGCTCCACCATTTGGCAGGTGCAAGCGATAATCCTGTATTGAGCAGCAGCATAAAACCTTCGGCTACGTTCTCGGGCCTCGTAATGAAGATGTCGTTCACAGCTTGCGTATTCTGGATGATAACATCTGTAAAGCGGTTATAGCTCAACGTGATACGAAGAAGTTGCCTGTGCACATACCTTAATTCGTACCTGTATTGGTACTGTGGAGTTAACATCGGGTTGCCAGCGGTATATGAGTATTTGTCACGAAAAAATACAAACGGGTTAAGAAACTGGTAATTTGGCCGGTTTATTCTCCTTGTTAAGCTGAAAGCAACATCATTTTTTGAAAGCGTATCCAGCTTGTAACTTAAAAAAATTGCCGGAAACAATTCCGTGTAGTTCTTTGTAAAATGACTTGAGGGAACCACGTCATTCCCCAGCTGGCGACCAACCGCCCTGGTATCTTCAATACGAAGGCCCAGCTGGGCCCCTAAACGCTTCCAGCTTTTTTGAGCGTTAATATACGCTGCATTAATACTTTCACGGTACCTGAAGTGATTGGATTTACCGTTATCTATTTTAGGCAACCCTCCAATAACGTCAAAGTAATCAGCTACATTGTTATTGTATACAATGCTCGACTTAAAACCAGCTTCTAGTTTTGCTTTTCTTTTTAAGGGATGAATATAGTCTGCTTTCAATGTGTATATACTGATCTCGGAAGGAACATTGTATAGGAATTCATTGTTGCCTGTTAAAAAACCATCTGGCAGGTAAATAAAGTTTAGCAGTGACTGGTCTCCGTTAGTCTGGTAGTTTAGGTAATTGATATCTGCTGAAAGTTCCCTGCCTGTTTTTCCAAATTTATGCAATAAGTTAAGGTTGGTGCCTGCGGTCAATTTTTTATCTCCACCAATTGTGCTTCCTGTGCCAATGGTGTCAAGCTGTTTGTTGGCATTATAGGTATTACTGGTATAATCCATGATTCCATATCTTCTACTTTGGTTGATATTCAATTGGAACCCATACGTTGTATTGACCGACGAGGAATAGTCAAGTCCCAGGTTGAGGTTTAATCCCTTACTAATAAACCTTTGTTTGTTTTGAAGGAATACACTGGAGTTCGCTTCTCCACCAGCGTTAAAGAATCTTCTATCAAAAATATCGTCGTTGTAATTGGTTTCCCGGTTGTAACCAATATTGGAAAATAAGTTGATTTTTTTGTGGTTGTAATTTAAATTGATGCCATTGTTACTCCTCGCATAAACGCCCTGGGTAAATCCCGTTGAAATGTTGCCGGTGTATCCTGCGGTCCTGGTTTTTTTCAACCTGATATTAATGATCGCATTGCCAGCCGCATCGTACTTAGCAGAAGGATTGTCTATCAACTCTAACTTTTCAAGAAGGCTGCCTGGGAGCGACTTTAAATAGGCAGCCAGGTCAGATCCGGACATGTAAGTGGATCGGCCATCGATTAGTACCAAAACCCCGCTTCTGCCATTGAGGCTGATTTCACCGTTGGCTCCCACCGTAATGCCTGGTGTTTTTTCCAGCACCTCGAGTGCATTGCTTGTTGCACTGCTTATCATAGAAGCAACATTGACAATTGTTTTGTCAATCTCCTGTTCTATCAACGGTCTCGAAGCCTTTACAACGACTGTGGCTAGCTCAACGTTCTTCGCCGGCAACATCACAAAAGGAGGCAACGCTGTGCTTTTATTTGATTTGTCGGCAAGGAAAGATACACTTGTAAATTGTTTCTGGCCAATAGCAGTGACAGAGATGATGTAGACGCCGTCGTTCACATTATCGAAATGGAATTTGCCATTAACGTTAGTAGTTTGGGTTCGTACAATCGTTGAGTCGAAAGCTTTCGACATCATTACTGTTGCACCCTGTATCGATTCATTCCTGGTATCTTTTACAGTACCTGAAACAGACCCTGGTGCGGATTGGGCAAAGGTGGCCAGTGAAACAAGGACCGGGAAAAATAGCTGAATAAGTGTTCGCATCTTTTTCATCTAGTTTAATTAAATGGTAGGATGCAAATATTGACCGGTTAAATGGCCAGGTAAAACTATTGTGATGTACTTTGCCAAATGACTGACGGAAAGCTTCAATCAGCTGTCGGAATAGTTCAACGTTGTAAGCAGGGTTTATATCACTGTTTATCGCCTGTTCGTCAACCAAATAAATGTACCATGGAATTGTTGCTGACCTTTGTAGCTATTAATTATGATCAAACAGACATATATGAGTAACATGAATGAGGACCTGCATACCCAATTTTTTGGTAAGCAACTATACATGTTCTTGTCATTGATTATTGCCGTGCCCATTTTCCTCGCCATTAATTATTACCTCAACACCATTCAAGTACATAATGACGAGGCGGTAAGTGTTGCCGCCACGGCCTTTTTTATGGCTGGTATTTTTGCAGGCAGGTATGTTGCCCAGCTATGGACATCCCGGTTGAAGTTGATGCCCTACAGACTTGTTACAGCGCTGGCATTATTGATCGTAGCGTGTACAACCTGGCTATTTGTTCATGCAGATTTTCCACTACAAGGCAGGGTTGCCATTAACCTGCTGCTATTCTGGATCCCTTTTGCCATGATTAGTGTTGCCCTGGGCATATTGATAAAAGTGATTCGTGCCATTACGGAAAACCAGCTGAAAGATGCCCAGGTTTCTGCTGCTACCAGCAAAAGTGAATTGCATTTGTTGCAGTCGCAGCTTAGCCCGCATTTCCTGTTCAATACGCTGAATAATTTGTATGGGCTTTCCATCACCCAGCATGAAAAGTTACCGGTGCTACTGCTCAAATTATCAGAACTGCTGCGCTATTCGGTGTATGATGCCAATGAAATGTTTGTGCCATTAAAGGATGAAATGGCTTATATTAATAATTATATTGATTTCGAAAAATTAAGGATCGGAGACCGGCTGGTATTAACAACGGATCTGGAGCATATAACGAATACAGAAATCAAAATAGCTCCCATGCTGTTGATTGTATTTATTGAAAACGCTTTTAAACATTCGAAAAACACGGCAGATCAACAAATATTTATCGAGATAGGATTAAAGACCTGGGGTAATTCCATTTTATTCTCAATAAAAAACTCCTATAGCAAACCCAAAGAGCCAGAAACAGTCATTGATAAAAGCAGCGGTTTTGGGCTTACCAGTGTAAGCAAGCGGCTTGAACTACTGTATCACCTTGCGCACGAGATGAGCGTATTGAACGATGACAAACATTATAAGGTAATGCTGCAATTAAAAATGAAACAACATGAACACCATTAATTGCCTGATCGTAGATGACGAGCCGATTGCCAGAGAAATCATACAAACGTATTGTAGCCACTTGCCATATTTAAAAGTGGCAGCATTATGTGGAAATGCATTGGAAGCAAAAATGATGCTGCAACAAAACAAGATACACATCTTGTTCCTTGATATAAATATGCCTATAATGGATGGCATTTCATTTCTTAAAACGCTGAAAACACAGCCACAAGTAATATTTACCACCGCCTATAAGGAGTATGCTCTTGACGCTTTCGACCTGGCTGCCTGTGATTATTTGCTCAAGCCTTTCTCTATGGACAGGTTTATCATTGCGGTAGATAAGGCTATAGAAAAACTTTCCCTTCAGCCGGCAATAGGTACGGAAACGGCCGAGATAAAAGCGGATGATTTTCTCTTTATTAAAGCAGACGGCAAAATATTCAAAGTGAAACATGATGACCTTCTTTTTGCCGAAGCCAACGGCAATTACACCAAAATTACTACCACTCAAAATATACTCCTGCCAGGTATGACTTTTTCTGCCTTTGAAGAATTGCTGCCAAAATCCCGTTTCCTCCAGGTGCACCGTTCCTTTATCATCAATAAGTCTAAAATCAGCCACATTGAAGGCAACCGCGTATTCATAAACAGCACCGAAATTCCTATCGGGAGTAATTACAAGGAATTTTTCATGAAGGAGCTAGGCTTTACTTCCTGATTAGAAGACTACTGTATATATTTATCCTACCAACTTAATTAAAAGCCGGTGGAAAATCCTCAATACCTGCTAACAATAAGGAAAATATTACAGGCATTACCCGGCGTGGAAGAATACATATGTTTTCATACACCTGCCTTCAGGGTAAAAAATAGACTGCTCGCAAGGTTAAAAGAGGATGGGGAAACCCTTGCTATTCATTGCGACGACAGGGATATTTGGATGGCTGCTGATACAAAGGCTTTCTTTGTAACGAATCATTACCGTAATTACCCAATGGTGCTGGCAAGGCTGGCCGTTGTTAAGCATCATGACCTGGAAAACGTTTTGCTAGAAGCCTGGAAACAAATAGCTCCTAGAAGGTTGCTGTCTGAGTATGAACGCAATCATTAATCAAACTGACATTGAGTAGTTGTTTTAATTGTTGTTACAATTTTGTATATTGATGAGAGACGTTGGGGTATATGAAATGAGTGCCGAAAAAACAGACGCTAGACCGGTTCTGTGTTAGCATTCGAAAAGAGAGACCAGTGGCTGATTTTTCAATGCCGTAATCGGTGCTATATCAACCGGCTCAACGTAACTGTAACCTCTTTCGCCCAATTTCAAATTTTCATTATGAAGTGGACAGTATTTCTAGTCATCATCTCTGCATTTATTACCGCAGCAACCGTTCGTTTCAATATACCTTTTCCTGTTTACGAAATTAGAAAAGAGAAAGGGGAAAAAAGTCCTGCCATTCAATGTACACCACTTTACAATCCATCGGAAGATGAAATAATACCAAGGCTGACAGGGTGGGGTAACTACAGCTGGAAAATAACGACTTCATCGGATAGTGCGCAATTCTATTTTGACCAGGGTATAAATATGTACTATGCTTTCCATATTATTGAATCGCGCGCATCTTTCGACAAGGCAATACGTTTTGATTCATCCTGCGCGATGGGGTGGTGGGGGAAAGCGCTCGCTTTTGGACCCAATATCAATGATTTCGGGTACCAGCGCCCGTCTGAATCCTACTCATCTGCAGTTAAAGCAACGGAACTAACAGGCAGTTGCACCGGTACTGAAAAAGCATTAATAGGGGCAATGGCCGTTCGCTATACTTCGGATTCTACAAAAGACCAGAACCAGCTCAACGCCTTGTACCGGGATGCAATGGCAAAGGTGTACCAGGATTACCCACGCAATGCTGATGTATTGACTCTTTACGCTGATGCATTGATGCTGCTTCATCCCTGGGATCTTTACAATCATGATTACTCTCCAAAACCCTGGACTCCTGAAATAACAGAAGTAATAAAAAAAGTATTTGTACTCAATCAAAATCATCCAGGAGCCAATCACTATTACGTACATGCGATGGAAGCGTCTGCAAGACCCCAGGATGCATTAAAGAGCGCCGGTATCTTATCTGAATTAATGCCAGAAGTTTCACACATCACCCATATGCCTTCTCATATCTATATCAGGACGGGTAATTACCACAAGGGTATCGAACAGAATGACCTGGCTGTAAAGGGTTATAAAAAATACCTGCAGTATTTTGAGCCAACTAATGAAGGTCTTGCTCTATACAGCTTGCACAATATTCATATGAAAATCAACTGCGCTCAAATGGCAGGGAATTACCGGGTGGCAATGGCGGCTGCAAAGGATTTACAATTGGAAATACCGGTATTTTATCTTTCATTGCCGGGTGCACTCGGTAATTATGTACAGTATTTATACCAGTCTGCACTTTTTACACAAGTTCGTTTTGGAAGGTGGCAAGACATTTTGGATGAAGTTGCTGTGGACTCTCTCGCTTATACTTCGCTGATACAACACTTTGCTAGAGGAATGGCATACGCCAGAACTGGCTCTACCCAACAGGCGGAAAACGAGTTAAACCAGGTGAGGGCAGGCCTGAAAAACGATATCTTGAAGGAACCTTTAACTCCTTTCAACAGCGCTTACGATGCGTCGGTAATAGCTGAAAATATACTTGCAGGTGTAATAGCGGAGCAACGGAAGGATTTTTCAAAAGCTGTTGACCATTTCAAGGCGGCTGTAAGGATGGAGGACAGCCTGGTTTATAACGAACCACGAGACTGGCTGCTGCCTGCCCGCCATTACCTGGGAAATGCCTTCATTAAAGCAGGAAAATATAGTGAAGCGATAACAGTTTTAAAGACGGATCTTGTTATCAATCCCAAAAATGGCTGGGATCTTACCGGGATAAAAACTGCATTGTCAAAATTAAAAAAAACCGCACAGGTAGTACAGGTACAACGTCAGCTCAGGGAAGCATGGGTTGATAAAGATACGGTGATAGAAGGACCTGTATTTTAACAACAAGACAAATGTAGTAGGGCAAACTCAGTTTTTAAATATGCGATTACTTAAAACGGCTTATTAACCTATTGAATCAAGATCATGAAAAAAATCTCTATGGCTTTGGCGTTGTTGGTTTTTGCCATCTTGTTAGTTGGAGCTGAAAGATCATTAGACAATAAATTACCGCCTACCGTTGAGCCACTTACTACGGAACCTATTCTCTGTGAACCGGCACCTGTTAATTTGAATGCTGATGAAAGCGGAAAGTTCATTTCAGTATTGCCCGGCTGGGGAAGTCATAGCTACCAGGTAACTACCACAAACGATAGTGCGCAGTTCTACTTTAACCAGGCACTCAATTTCTATTTTAGCTATCATTTCCGGGAAGCGCTCGCTTCGTTCAAAGAATCAGCAAGATTTGATAAAAGCTGTGCGATGGCTTACTGGGGGCAGGCGCTTGCTATGGGTCCCTATTTTAATAACTATTTTTATAAAATGAATAAGGAAGTACCCGGGGTGTTAGAGCAAATGAACCATGCTCTCGAGGCAACTTCCCCAAAAGAGAAGGCACTAGTATCGGCAATGAATAAACGATATTCTGCCAATACTACCAATAGTGATCGCAGGCAGCTGGACAGTAATTATGCCAATTCGATGTTGTTGCTTACGAGACAATTTCCTGCGGATGATGACATCAAAGCCTTGTATGTAGACGCCATGATGCTGGCACACAAGTGGGACTTTTGGCACAACGATGGCAACCCCAAATCATGGACACCTGAACTGGTGACGATCTGTGAATCAATATTGACAAGAGATCCCGTTCACCCGGCTGCCCTTCATTACCTTATTCATGTAACGGAAGCTTCCAAACATCCCGAAAAGGCATTGCACAGCGCGGATGTATTAAAAGAAACTTTACCGGGCGTTGGTCATATGGTGCACATGGCCACGCATATGTACCAGCGCAATGGCCTCTATGCAAAAGGTGTATATGTGAACGAAGATGCCAATACTGCCATCAATCAAACCGATTCACTAATACCTTACATCGGTATTGGAAGAAATACGAACCTCCACATTTTTGCGGTACAATCATATTGTGCCATGAATGCGGGTATGTTTACCATGGGCATGCCGGTGTACCTGCGGGCCAGGAACAGGCTGGTTGCGCTGCGCTCATCAATAGAAAAAGATGCCTACTCGCAGTATGTGTATATGATGCCCGTGATCGCGTGGGTAAGGCTGGGGAAATGGCAGGAGATTTTGGCGTCGCCTGCCCCTGATGCCGGCTGGAAATATTCGGTAGCGCTGGATGACTTTGCAAAAGGGATGGCCCATGTGCGAAACAATGACCTGGCAAAGGCCCATATACTTCTAAGCAACCTCCAGGTCGGCATGATTGACAGCCTGCTGTTTGTCCGGCTGATGCCGTTTAACAAACCTGTTCAATGCCTCAGGATAGCAGAAGGTATATTACGGGGTGAAATACTGTATGCCCAGGGAAAAACCAGTGAAGCAATAAAGGCTTTTAAACTGGCAGTCGCCGAAGAGGACCAGCTTATTTATTGCGAACCCAAAGACTGGCTTATTCCTTCAAGGCAATACCTTGGCGCCTGCCTGTTAAAAATGAAGCGTGCAACCGAAGCCGAGAAAGTTTTTCGTGAAGACCTGGTAAACAACCCGGGCAATGGCTGGTCGTTGATGGGCATGCATCAAAGCATGCTGGCACAAAAGAAAACAAAAGAGGCCGCTGAATACAAGGTTGCGTTTGATAGCGCTTTCACAGCGGCTGATGTAAAATTGAAGAGTTCGGTTCTCTAATTTCCGGTATGCTGGAACAAACCAGGTAAGGTGCCATTATAGGAAGCCCGAATATTGCTTCGGCTTTTGAATTAGTACGTGAGTTCGGTAAAATGAAAGATGAGGTGATTCCTGGTACTTATTTGGGGCAATTGGTTGGGTTTGATGACCATTTATCGATAGGCGCTCACTAATGTTTAATCTTGACTCAATCTTTCTTTATAAAAATTAGGCGCCACTAAGGCTTTCTGAATTAATTTTATCGTTCAAAATGAAAACCAATCGGCAATGATGAACCCTTTTTTAATCCTGGTAATGATTTTATTCAATGGTATATATTGCCCATCCAAACAACCTGCACCGGTATCGGCTTCTGTAGCGCCTTTAATAACCGGTGCAGAACAAACGGAGGAATACCTTCCCTCTTTAAAAGGGAAAAGAATAGGCGTATTGGGAAATCAAACGTCCATTATCGGCCGATCGCACCTGGTAGATAGCCTGTTGACCTTAGGAGTGAAAATTGTAAAAGCCTTCGGACCCGAACACGGTTTCAGGGGTAATGCCAGCAATGGCGCCAGTGTGCAGGATGAAGTGGACAGTACCACGGGGATCCCTATCATTTCATTATATGGTGCCAAACAAAAGCCTTCGAAAGAAGACATGTCATCAATAGACCTGATGATTTACGATATACAGGATGTAGGCTGTCGTTTTTATACCAACATCAATATGCTGGCGACTGTTATGGAAGCCTGCGCTGAAAATGGAAAAGAGTTGCTGATCTTTGACCGGCCCAATCCTAATGGTTACTTTGTTGACGGCCCCATACTGGATATGAAATTAAAATCAGGGATCGGTAAATTTCCCATTCCGATCACCCATGGCATGACGATCGGCGAGTTTGCCCAAATGCTGAACGGTGAGGGTTGGCTGGCAAACAAAATAAAGTGCAAAATCAGGATCATTCCTGTTTCGGGCTACCGGCACGACATGCCTTATGTTTTGCCCGTTAAACCTTCGCCCAATTTAAATACCCAGCAATCCGTTATGCTGTATCCTTCGCTTTGCCTGTTTGAAGGTACCGTGATCAGCCAGGGCCGTGGCACTTATTTTCCGTTTGCTGTTTTAGGTAATCCGCTGCTAAAAAACAACTATAAATTTACTTTCACCCCCAAAGGAATCCCGGGAATGTCTGAAACGCCCTTACACATGAATGAAGCCTGTTATGGTTTAGACCTGCAAAACTATGACGAGCGTAAATTAAGAAGCTCGGGCAAAATCAACCTCCAATGGATGATGGAATTATACAAAGCTTATCCACAAAAAGAAAAGTTTTTTGATTTCTCGCAGAGTAAACAGATGGGCAATATCGACAAGCTTGCAGGTACCACCAGTTTTAAAGAACAGATACGTTCAGGAATGTCTGAGAATGATATTCGCAAAAGTTGGGAACCCGGCTTGGCGCAATACAAAAATATGAGGAAGAAATACCTGCTGTACCCGTAGGTGCCCTGTGTAAACCAAGGGTTTTATAATAAAGCAGCATCTTATCCTTACACATAATCAACACAAACAACCGTTCACACATATTTTGATGTGTCTGCCATTTCCGTTGCTAATTTCATTCACTGATCCACACTTGCGATTTTCCTGATCATTCCTTTGAAGATGAATCCGTGAAAAGGTAAAACAGCGTACCAGTAAAGCCTGCCCCAGATGCCCAAGGGCCTGAAAGTGGCTGTCTGTTCCAAAATATTTTCATTGCTAATCCGGAATTCAAGCCAGGCTTCTCCCGGTAGTTTCATTTCAGCGTACAACAACAATCTTTTTTGTTCTTTGCTGGCAAGCAACACCCGCCAGAAATCCAGCGTGTCACCTGCATTGATGCGCGTAGGGCTTTTTCTGCCACGTCTGAGTCCAACGCCGCCGACCATTTTATCCATTGTTCCCCTAATCGTCCAAAGCCAATCACCGTAATACCAACCGGTAGTTCCACCTATTGCCCATATTTTGTGTGTGTCCAGCGAAGCTGTTTTTGAGATGAGGGAAGGCCCCCCGGTGGG
>JBBJOD010000117.1:0-10803 GCA_037721715.1 Chitinophagaceae bacterium
ACTATCACGTATAATGTACAGTACCCCTTTCCTCAAAACAAAAATTGGGAAACAACGATCGGGGTAAACGGTATGCAGCAGGAGAATACTAACAAGGGTGTAGAGGCGCTTATTCCGGGATACCGCCTTTTTGATGCTGGTGCTTTTCTTTATGCAAAAAAAAGTTTTGATAAATTAACGATTAGTGGTGGATTACGTGCCGATAACAGGTTGTTGCATTCTAAAAGGCTTGTAAAAGCCAACGAGACAAAGTTCGAAGATTTCAGGAAAAATTTTTCTAATGTATCGGGAAGTGCAGGAATAAGTTACGAGGCAGGAACTAACCTGATTTTAAAGGTTAATATCGCACGTGGGTTCAGGGCACCCAGCATTCCGGAGTTATCTAGTAACGGTGCCCATGAGGGTACCAACCGGTATGAGTATGGAGAGAAAAGTCTTAAATCGGAAACAAGTATACAGATTGATGGAGGTATGGAGCTTAATTCGGAACATGTTTCCTTATCTGCCAGCCTGTTCTATAATAGTATCAGTCATTTCATTTATTACCGAAAATTATCTTCAGTACTTGGTGGTGATTCTGTGATCAACGAGAATGGGAATCTTACCACTGCTTTCCGTTTCGACCAGGAAAATGCAAAATTGTACGGGGCTGAATTCAACCTGGACATCCACCCACATCCGTTGGATTGGCTGCACATAGAAAATACATTTTCGTATGTTCGCGGTGTTATGAGCCAGCCACAGGATGGCAGTAAAAATCTGCCTTTTATTCCTTCACCAAGGTTATTAACTGACCTTAGGGGCGATTTTTTCAAAAAAGGCAAGCGAATACGGAATGCCTATGTCAATTTTGAACTCGATAATACTTTGTCTCAAAATCATCCATTCACAGGATACGATACCGAAACACGAACACCGGGCTATACACTGCTAAATGCCGGCATGGGTACTGAATTCGTCATCAAATCAAAAACTTTATTCAGTATATATATTGCTGCAAACAATATGGCCGATGTGTCTTATCAAAACCACCTGAGCAGGTTAAAGTATGCAGCCAACAATACTGCTACGGGTAGAATGGGTGTTTATAATATGGGCAGAAGCTTTAGTGTAAAAATAAATATTCCACTAATATTTTCAGCTGCCAGCCAATAAACATTGATTTCGATTATTACTACTATGTAATTTTGAACGTGTCTTTACACCTTCCAGTTATTCAAGACCGAACAGACGTAGTTTTCTCCATAACCATTTGGCTGTCTTGCTTCAGCCACTTCAAAATTTTAATGATATTGACATTAATGAGTCGTCACCTATGAAGAATCACTTTTAATTTTAATTAACCTGCATGGAATTAACAATCACCACTCCGGCCCTACTGTTCCCTGCCATTTCTCTTTTGATGCTGGCATATACAAACCGTTTTCTTGCATTGGCCAATTTAATACGTAATCTACATTCCAAGTACAGTGATCATATTAACAAAGAGGGAATTTTAAAACAGATCAAAAACTTGCGCCTGAGGCTTCGTATCATTCGCCTAATGCAATGGTTTGGTGTTCTTAGTTTATTTCTATGTGTGCTGAGCATGTTTTTCGTTTACGCGTTACTGTTACAGTGGGCGGGTTATTCATTTGTGTTAAGCCTTGTAACCATGCTGTTTTCGTTATTTCTCTCTATGTCGGAAATACAGATCAGCACCAGGGCGTTGGAAATAGAGTTGAGTGATATGGAAGAATTGCAGGATTCGGGTTCTATTATTAATTATCATTACTGTCCGACTAATTACCTGGAATATTGAAAGTCAACGTTTTACCCACCCCTACCCCTCCCAGGAGGGGATGAGCGAAGACTAGCCTCCAGTAAGGATTTGGAAAGAATTCATTAATTTATTCCGGACAACCATGATTAATTATATAAAGACCAAGTTCGAAAAAGAGGAGGATTAGGAGACGGTTCCGGCGCTCGAGTTAGGATAAAAAATGTTATCTGGCGCGCAATGCCTTGGCAGCTATTGAGTATTGCTGTAAACACAGTGCTCCAACAGAAGCCGTTGCTATCGATTTGGGTTTGCCCTAAACACGAGGGCTCCTAGCGGAGCTTCGGTCTACATTGTTTTGGCAATAAGCTAGTGGCTTGCAATCGAAGCCGCTGCTTTCCATTTGTTTTTGCAATAAATGCTTGGTTCACAATCGGAGCCATTGTCTGTAGACTTTTTTTTTAACACAAAGCTTCAAAGACTATTTATTGATCCAGCTGACCGCTAGACCAGCGACAACACTTTTCTCTCCCCGATCTGCTGTCGCCACATGGCATAGTATAATCCCTTTTCACCCAGAAGGGTTTCATGATTTCCTGTTTCCACAACACTGCCTTTCTCCAACACATAAATGCGATCAGCATGCATAATGGTGGATAACCGGTGGGCGATCAGTATGGTAATCTGTTCCCGCTGCGAAGATATGGAACGGATGGTGGAGGTAACTTCTTCTTCAGTAATAGAATCAAGGGAGGAAGTGGCTTCATCAAAGATCAACAATTTAGGATTACGGAGCAGTGCCCTAGCGATTGACAATCGTTGCTTTTCCCCACCGGAAACCTTTATACCGCCTTCGCCGATCAAAGTTTCCAGACCGTTGTCAGCACGGGCAATCAAGTTTTGACAGGCCGCTTTTTCTAACACATCCCTTATGTTTTCGTCCGTTGATTCAGGGTTCACAAACAACAGGTTTTCCTTAATGGTTCCGGCAAATAATTGGGTGTCCTGGGTTACAAATCCTATTTGTGTTCGCAGGGTATCGAAATCAATATCATGGCCATGTGTGCCGTTGTAAAGTATCTCTCCTTCATGGGGCTGGTACAACCCTACCAGCAGTTTTACCAGGGTGGTTTTGCCAGAACCCGAAGGCCCGACAAACGCAATGGTTTCACCCGTTTTAACATCGAAACTAATTCCATCTAATGCATACTGCTGAGCAGTTTGGTGTTTGAAGCGTACGTTAGAAAATTCAAGCTCACGTATATTGCCAATAGGTACCGGGTTTGATGGCTTCGGCTCCGGAGCTTTTTTCATGAGCTCGTCAAAATTATGTAGAGAAGCCTGTGCCTCGCTGTAAGAAAGTATGATGTTTCCAATTTCCTGTAACGGGCCAAAAATAAAAAACGAATAAAAAGTGAGGGTCAGCAGCTTACCGGTTGTAAGTACATCCTTGAAAATCAGATACAACAACATGAACATGATCAGCTGTCTCAGGGAGTTTACAAAAGTGCCCTGGATGAAGCTCAGGGAGCGAATGCTTTTTACTTTCTTTAGTTCAAGTCCTAGTATTTTATAGGTGTTGGTATTGAGCCGTTTCACTTCCTGCTGGGTAAGTCCGAGACTTTTTACCAGTTCTATATTCCGTAAAGATTCCGTTGTTGAACCTGCCAGAGAGTTCGTTTCCTTTACAATATCTTTCTGTATGCCTTTTATTTTTCGGCTAAGCACGCTGGTAAGTATCGCAAGTAAAAAAATACCCACCAGGTAAATGGGCATGATTGACCAATGGATGCTGAAAGAATATACTGACACAAAAACGATTCCTACCAGCACACCAAACAAAACGTTGATAAAGGAGATAATAAACTTCTCCGTGTCTATCCGCACTTTTGAAAGAATACTCAGGGTTTCACCACTGCGCTGGTCTTCAAATTCCTGGTAGGGAAGTTTCATAGAATGTTGAAGCCCGTCAGTAAAAAGGCTTGCGCCGAATTTCTGTACTACCACGTTGACAAAATAGTCCTGGAAAGCTTTTGCTATTCGTGATACCATTGCTACACCGATCAGGAACCCCAGGTATTTAAGCACACCCAGTAAAAATTCATTTTGATACCTCGGGCGCTGGATCACAAAATTATGCTTGTCGTCATAGTAACCGATGTGATGCGGGTGGGCGGCAAATTTGTCGATAATGATTCCGAGGAAGTAGGGGTCGAGCATCGAGAATACCTGGTTGATAGCAGCCAGTAGCAGCGACAGACCTATCAGCCATTTATAGGGCTTCAGGTAAATTAATAATAATTTCATGTATAAATGGCATTTTCAGGTAGCGTGAGGTTAATACCTGAAGATATTATTCACGTGTTAAGTAAGTTCCGGTTACAGGGCGTTAAACAAGAGCTAACAGTAATCGCAAGGGATTGTTTTAACGCCTGCTAAATTATATACAAGTTATTAAAATGTAGTAAGAATGCAAGAATCTGAGAAATGTAATGGCTTGCCTTTAGCTGAAGAATCATGGAGTTGCCTGCTCAATTAGATTAGCCTGCCCAGCCTTCCCGGTCGAGGCTCCGGTATTGGATAGCTTCTGCAAGGTGTTCCGCTTTTATATCAGCGCTGGCCGATAGATCGGCAATCGTTCTACTTACTTTCAAAATCCTGTCATAGGCGCGTGCAGAAAGGTTTAACCTTTCCATGGCGGTTTTTAAAAGGTTATGGCCGGCCTGGTTTATTACACAAATTTCTTTTAGCAACCTGCTGCTCATTTGGGCATTTGCGTAAATACCCGGGTGTTCAGCAAAACGAAGTGTCTGGATATCTCTCGCGTTTATGACCCTTTCGCGGATGACTGATGAATTTTCTTGCTTTTGGAGAGAGGACAACTGGGAGAATGCCACTGGGGTAACTTCTACATGAAGGTCGATCCTGTCTAGTAATGGTCCGGAAATTTTATTCAGGTATTTTTGAACCATCCCCGGCGGGCAACTGCATTGACGGTCCGGATGATTATAGAAGCCGCAGGGGCAGGGATTCATAGATGCGATGAGCATAAAACTAGCGGGAAAGTCAAGAGCTATTTTTGCCCGGCTGATGGTGACCCTTCGTTCTTCCATGGGTTGACGCATTACTTCCAGCACGGTTCTTTTGAATTCTGGTAATTCATCAAGGAACAAAACGCCATTATGGGCAAGTGAAATTTCGCCCGGCTGGGGAATGCCGCCGCCGCCTACGAGGGCAACGTCGGAAATAGTGTGATGGGGTGACCTAAATGGTCGTTTGGAAATCAGGGTAGCATTTTCCGGTAATTTGCCAGCTACACTATGGATCTTTGTGGTTTCCAGCGCTTCCTGGAGGCTAAGGGGTGGAAGAATGGTAGGCAATCGTTTTGCCAGCATGGTTTTGCCTGCGCCGGGAGGGCCGATTAATATGGCATTGTGCCCTCCCGCAGCAGCAATCTCAAGGGCTCGTTTTATATTTTCCTGCCCTTTTACATCGTTAAAATCAAATTCAAATTCATACTGGTTATTAAAAAACTCATCTCTTGTATTTACTACTACCGGGCTTATCGACGATTCATTTTTAAAGAACTCAATGAGTTCTTTGATGTGGCCCACGCCAAATACATTCAACTGGTTTACCATAGCGGCCTCCCGGGCATTTTGCCTGGGCACTATCAATCCTTTGAAGCCTTCTTTTCTCGCCTGTATGGCTATCGGCAAAGCGCCTTTTATGGGTTGAACTGTACCATCAAGATGTAGTTCACCCATGATGATGTAGTCAGTCAATTTTTCCGGGAACTCCAGTTGCTCACTGGCCCCAAGGGTACCCATTGCGATGGCAAGGTCGAAGGCCGAACCACTTTTTTTTATATCAGCCGGGGCAAGATTTACGACCAGCTTCGTGCGGGGCATGAAATAGCCATTTGTTTTTATGGCACTCTCCACTCTCTGAATACTCTCTTTGACAGCACTGTCTGGTAAGCCTACAATGTAATACTCCTTTCCTTTCATTACGTTCACTTCAATCGTAATGGTAATGGCTTCTACTCCATATACTGCACTGCCAAAGGTTTTTACTAACATCGCCTCAAATTAACCATAATCTTGCGATTCATGAAGCGTGAATACACCCGGCTGCATTAGAAATGTTACTGCACAGAACCAGGAGCTGGTCACAATCTTTTTAAGAGCCAAGGTAACAACGTAACTGGCTGCGCCTGGAAGTGGTTCGCAATTTGGTCATGGCATTTTCTTTAATCTGGCGTACTCTTTCCCGCGTGATATTGAAACGGTCACCAATGTCTTCAAGACTCATGGGATGATCAACCCCTATTCCAAAGAAGAAGCAAATAACTTCTTTTTGTCTGCCTGATAATGCAGTCAATGACCTGTCAATTTCTTTTTTAAGTGATTCGTCATGCTCTACTTTTTTCTCGGTTCTATCAGCATTAGGATTAGGAAATACATCAATCATCGTACTTTCTTCCTCGCCAGACAAGGGCATGTCTACACTTATGTAACGGGAGGAGATACCCAGTGTGGCAGCAACCACGTCAATATCAAGTTCCAACTCTTCGGCAATCTCCTGGGCTGATGGTTCTCGTTCATATTCCTGCTCTAACTGCGCAAAAGCTTTTTGAACCCGGTTGGTAATATCAACTTTATTTAAAGGCAGGCGTACAATTCGTGATTGTTCGGCCAAGGCCTGTAAGATGCTTTGACGAATCCACCATACAGCATAGGAGATAAATTTAAACCCGCGTGTTTCATCGAAACGGTGAGCGGCTTTGATCAATCCAAGATTGCCTTCATTGATCAGGTCCGGTAAAGACATTCCCTGGTTTTGGTACTGCTTCGCAACTGATACTACAAATCGCAGGTTGGCTTTCGTTAATTTATCCAATGCTGCACAATCACCTTTCTTGATCCGTACAGCCAGGTGTACTTCTTCATCAGCACTTAATAATTCTACCTTGCCGATTTCCTGCAGGTATTTTTCGAGGCTTTGTGACTCACGGTTGGTGATTGATTTCTTAATCTTGAGTTGACGCATACTCATGGGAAGTGATTTTTAAGGATGATAGTAGTTTGGTAGTTAGCATATTGAAAGACTGGTTGCTGCCCGATCCAGGAACATTGCCTGCTTACTGACAGTTGCCGTTTGTTAGCGGTATTCAGCTTTCTTAATATTTTGAACCGCTTAAAGATTTGTCGTAATGATGGAATAAAAGGAAACAGCTAATCATAAGTTTACTCTTATATTTCACAAATGATAATACCTGTATCGTATGGGAGAGATGATAGAATGGTCGATTGTCTCCTTACAGAAGTGAGGGTAAAAATTGCTAAACCATCGAATGATCAGGTGCAGTTGGAATACTATTTTACCGTGCAAGCCGGAAGCATACCGGGGGAATAAATGATGCAGAACGCCATTAGAGTTTTTCCAGCAATTCGATAACTTTTTCTTTTTTCAGGATCAGGTAACCAAGACGGTCATTACTGATTCCTTCTTTTAGCTGGTAACTGAAGTGAAGCTGGTCATCTTTCACATTGGTTTCGAAGAAGCGAAACGAAATATTAGGATAAGATTTCAATTCTTCTCCAATTTCGTATAAGTGGGTAGAGAGTATAAAAAGTGAGTTTTTTATTTTTATCAATCCCTTGATAACTGTTGAAGAGCATTTCATGGCATCCTGTACATTGGTGCCTTTAAAGAGTTCATCAATAAGTACCAGCCATTTTTTTCCGTCGTTGATTTTAAGGATGGTATTTTTTACGCGCTGTACTTCGTTAAAGAAATAACTTTCTCCTTTGATGATGTTGTCTACTACGTTGATGTTGCTTAGAATTCCATTGAAAAGAGTCAGTCTCATTTCAACTGCCGGCACACCCATGCCCAGGTGTGCCAGGTAGACGGCCGCGCCGACCGATTTAATAAAAGTGCTTTTTCCCGCCATGTTAGCGCCGGTAAGAAAGAGGAAATTATTTTCCGGAGCCAGTTGTACGTTATAGGCCACCGGTTCTCGTAATAAAATATGGTACAAGGATTTTACATGAACATAGGGTTCGGCGCCATCGGAGAATATCGGCAGCGACAGGTTGAAATGTTTCATGGCCATAGCCATAGAGTACCATGCATCTAACCGGCCGTAGATTTTTATCAATTCTAAAGTGGAGTTCCTGAAACGGTACATGAGGTAATTGCCATAGTATACTGTCTGCACAGGACCGAACGTAGTTCCCTTTGCGGTAGCTCCTAATTTTTGCATAACAGTATCTTTTATCAGGTCTTTCGCACGGGTGATAAACGTTCTTAGGGCAGGTGGTGTTTCATTGGTATCGAACAAGTTCACCAGGTCGCGGCAACCGCGGATAAAGTCTGCAAAATGACCTACTGAATACCTTACCAGGGAAAAGTCTGGTGAGTGCAGTATCTTATAACTATACGCATTCATTACATTAGCAGCGTCAGGAATGGTATCGACTGAAGATTCATAAAATCGTTCCATGACCATAATGGTTCCATTACTTACGGTAACCGGCCATTCCTGTTCTTTTTCCAATATACGTGTAAGAATCTGGTGCGTTTCGGTGATGCGCTTAATATCCTTGAATGGTTCCAGGAAAAATTTTATCAGCCAGTCTTTGCCACCGCTTGTACGGGTGAAATTAAGTTTGTGAAAGATGGAGTATTCTTCTTCATGGGCGAAGATAGAGAGATCGTTGAAAGTTGTTTTATCTATATCCATATTGTGGTGATTCGTTTAGAACAGGTTTGCATAATCATTGTTCATTTTTGTTGTTCAAAACAATTTAGCCAAAGGTCTTGACCGTCTTTAACGATTGAAACTTAACCGCATGCCTTTGTAAGACTCGTTCCAACTATTATTTCCAAATACCAGGTTGCCGTTGACAAATGTATGCGTGATACTGGGAAATGTACTTCCTTCCAGCGGGCTCCAACTGCATTTATACAGTATGTTATTACGAGATATCGTTGTTGGCAGGTCCAGGTCTGCAATAACAAGGTCGGCAAAATAACCTTCCCGGATGAAGCCCCTGTCTGCAACCTGGAAACAAGTGGCAACTGCATGGCTCAATTTATCTGCCAGGCTCTCGAGGGAGATTTTTCCCTGTTTTACATAATGCAGCATCAGCATCAGCGAATGCTGCACCAGTGGCAGGCCTGCATGTGCCTTTTCATAGGGCTCGTTCTTTTCCTCCAGCGTATGAGGAGCATGGTCAGTAGCAATAACATCCAGCCTGCCATCGGCTAATGCCAGCCACAGGGCGTCCCGGTTGAATGATTCTTTAATGGCAGGGTTGCATTTGATGAAATTGCCCAATTGTTTGTAATCATCTGCGCTAAAATGCAGGTGATGCACGCAGACTTCGGCGGTGATCCGTTTTTGTTCTAATGGTAATTGGCTGGAAAACAAGGTCAACTCTTTTGCTGTGGTTATGTGCAGAACATGTAAACGGCTTCCATGCTTCCTGGCAAGTTCTACGGCGAGCAATGAACTTGCATAGCAAGCGTTTTCATCACGAATAATAGGATGATCTGCTGCAGTGAGTGGCTTCAACTTTTCTTTTGCCCGTTGCAGGTTGAACTGGATGATCTTCTCATCTTCACAATGTGTTGCAATAAGCACCTCGCTTTCACGAAAGAGTTTATGGAGCGTGTTGTCATCATCTACCAGCAGACCACCTGTTGAAGAACCCATAAAAATTTTTATTCCACAGATGCTTTTGCGTTTCTCATTCGTGCGCAGGGCTTCATCGGCAGTGGAATTACTTGTGCCCATATAGAAAGAATAATTTGCCAGGGAAGATTCCGAAGCAATCTGGTATTTCTGCTCAAGCAGTTCGTGTGTGAAGGCGGGTGGCAGGGTGTTGGGCATTTCCATAAAAGAAGTAACGCCACCGGCAACCGCGGCTTTTGATTCTGTATATATTGTGCCTTTATGTGTTAAGCCAGGTTCACGAAAATGGACCTGGTCATCAATTACTCCCGGCAACAGGTGCTTCCCTTCACCATTTATCTCCTTTACCCCAGCACCAGGTGTAATAGAAGAGGCTATTTTGGCTATCCTTCCGTTTTGCAGCAACACATCTCCATTAATTGTACGGCCTTCATTAACAATGGATATATTTTTAATGAGGTATTTTTCCATAGCTTAAATTATGCCATGTATATTAGGTTATTTATTGCGGAATGCTATTACTTTGCTTGCCAGTAAGCAGAAAGATAGCGCTGGTACCTGTCATTAAAATCCAAATGGAAAATAAATCAGAACATGCAATTTATCAAAACCCTTATAAGACTGTCGGTATTGTTACTGCCATGCCAGCTGGTTGCCCAGTCTTCACCATTACCACAGGGGTCTAAACACCTTCACTTTCTCGACAGGCTGGAAATTCTTATGCAGGATCATCCCGATCTGAATTTTTCCGCCATGAAGCCTTTTGGCAGGAAGTATGCTGTGATGGCGGCTAAACTAGCTGATTCGCTAGATAGAAAATATCCTTACGACTATTACTTCCATCTCTCACCCGTTGATAAATACAATTTGCAAAGCTTGCTAATGAATAATGCGGAGTGGTCAGGTGTAGATAGCAACAGCTTTAAAAGCCGCAAACCCTTGTTTAATGCCTTTTATAAACACAAAGCAGATTTTTACCGGGTCAATGAAAAAGATTTTTTCATGGCAATCAACCCGGTGATTCAGCAACAGCAGTCTCTGGAAGCCGGCAATGGCCAGCGGGTTTTTCTGAATTCTAAAGGCATTACATTAAGGGGTTTGATAGCGAAGAAAGTGGGCTTTGATTTTTACCTTACTGACAACCAGGAAAGGCCGCCACTCTTTGCAAAAAAATATTTTGAAAACTTCCAGGCTGTTCCAGGCGCGGGCTTTTATAAACCGTTTAAAAAGACCGCTTATGATTATTTTGATGGCAGGGGTTCCATCTACTTCAATGCCGCCAAGTATTTCAACTTACAATTCGGGTACGACAGAAACTTTATTGGTAATGGTTACAGGA
>JBBJOD010000604.1:0-2824 GCA_037721715.1 Chitinophagaceae bacterium
GTCCTCATCGTGAAAAACTGGGATGGTTAGAAGTAGCGCATCTTATGGGGCCCTCCATCAGGTTTAACTATGATATTGCCAGTTTTTGCAGGAAGGTGATAAGAGATATGATGATGGCACAAACTGCCTACGGGCTTGTACCGGATATCGCTCCTGAGTATGCGCAGTTTGGCGGTGGCTTTCGTGACTCACCCGAGTGGGGAAGCAACAGCATCATCATGCCATGGTACATGTATGAATGGTATGGCGATAAGCAATTGCTGGAAGAAGCTTACCCCATGATGCAGCGGTATATAAATTATCTTCAGAGCAAGGCAAAAGAAAATATTCTCTCTCACGGCCTGGGAGACTGGTATGATATAGGACCTAAGCCGCCAGGCCCTTCGCAGCAGACCCCGAGAGGCGTTACAGCTACCGCCATTTACTACCATGATCTGAACCTGATGAGCAAAGTGGCAGCGCTTTTGGGAAAACCTGGCGACGCAAACAATTACAACCAGTTGGCTGCAAAAGTGAAAGCTTCTTATAATGTTTCCTTTTTCAATAAGCAAACGATGCAATATGCAACAGGAAGCCAGACGGCCAATGCGATATCAGTGTATATGAACCTGGTTGAGCCTGAATACAAAGATTCGGTGGTGGCCAATATCATAAAAGAGCTTCGCAGCCGCAACAACACCCTGAGTGCGGGTGAGGTTGGATACCGTTTCCTGCTCCGGGTACTCGAAGACAATGGCAGGTCTGATGTGATTTATGACATGAATAGCAGATCCGATGTTCCCGGGTATGGGTATCAACTGGCACGTGGTGCTACTGCACTTACCGAATCCTGGCAGGCATATGAAAATGGGTCTAATAACCACATGATGCTTGGGCATCTCATGGAATGGTTCTACAGCGGATTGGCAGGTGTTAAACCAGCTAAGAATTCAGTCGGTTTCAGGGAAATCGAGATCAATCCCCAACTGGCAGGTGATATAAAGTCTGCCAGCGGCAGTTATCTATCACCGTATGGAACTATTAAAAGTAAATGGCAAATAAGGGGGAGCAGTTTCGAACTGGATGTTGAGGTGCCCGCTAATTCAACCGCAGTCATCTATCTTCCTGCAAAAGAATTATCCCGCATTACAGAAGGCGGTAAATCTTTTACAGGAGAAGCACCCGTATTTGTTAAGGGGCGTTCATTGATAAAAATTGGCTCCGGCAGGTATCATTTCATAGTGGAGTAAATAGGCTGTCAGCCATTCATTTGCCAGGCATCAGCTATCCCGTGTTGTCGTGGTTTCTTCAGAAAAAAATTAGTTCCATGAGAAAGCCTATGATAAAAATTTCGTTCTTGCTTTTCTCGTTGCTTGTTGCTACGGGCATGCTGGCGCAACGCCGGATGGAAAACCTGGGAAGAGGTTTGATTGCTTTATGGCAAAGCAAGGATTCAGTTTTTATCAGCTGGCGTTTGTTGGGAACCGACCCTGCGAATATTGCCTTTAACTTATACAGGTTTACTCATAACAAAACGGTTAAGCTCAATTCGAAACCAATCACGCAAAACACCTGTTATATGGATACGAAAGCAAATACGGCGCATCCAAACACCTACTCAGTCAAACCCCTGATCAACGGAAAAGAAGGAGAGGCTGGTAAATCATTTACACTGACTGCTGATTCACCAGTGCGAAAATATATTTCCCTTCCATTAAAAAATATTGAAGGCTATACTCCCAATGATGCAAGCGTGGGTGACCTTGACGGAGATGGAGAATATGAAATTGTGCTGCTCCAGGCCGGCAGAGGGAAGGACAATCCATCTAAAGGCTTTACCGATCCTCCCATCATTCAGGCGTACAAATTAGATGGCACTTTAATGTGGACCATTAACCTGGGTAGAAATATCCGGGAAGGTGCACATTATACCCAGTTTATGGTATATGACCTCGATGGCGATGGCATGGCGGAAGTAGCCATGAAAACTGCAGACGGAACCATAGATGGTAAAAACCAAGTAATTGGTGATGCATCAAAGAACTGGGTGGATAAGGATGGAAAGATATTAAACGGACCGGAATATTTCACCTTATTCAACGGACTAACCGGCGAAGCGCTGGCTACTACCGGTTATATTCCTGACAGGTACCCGACAGATGCATGGGGAGGTCATGGCGGTAATGGGGGCAATGATAACAACGGAAATCGTGTTGATCGTTTCCTGGCTTGCGTTGCGTATCTCGACGGGCTTCTGCCCAGCGTTGTAATGTGCGGCGGCTACTATGGAAGAAGTGTGCTGGCGGCATGGGATTGGAGGGGAGGCAAGGTAACTTCGCGCTGGGTCTTTGATTCCAAAGATCGAGAGAATCCCTACTCCGGCCAGGGATATCACAACCTGTCGGTTACCGATGTTGACGGCGATGGAAAAGACGAGATCGTTTATGGATCAATGGTAATAGATGATAATGGCAAGGGATTGTTTACAACAGGTCTTCGCCATGGCGACGCCTTGCATGTAAGTGACCTCGATGTTTCCAGAGAGGGGCTTGAAGTATTTGGTGTGCATGAAATAGAAGAAAACACAAAGGGTGCTGGTGCTGCCATCTACAATGCAAGGACTGGTGAAATTTACTGGAAAGGAAATATGAATGAGGACGCAGGAAGAGGCGTTGCTGAAAACATAGATCCCATAAATCCGGGTGCGGAAATGTGGTGGAGCGGATCCAATGGCCTGTATGATATGAAGGGAGAAAGAATAGGGGACAACCCTCCTTCCGCCAATTTTTTGATTTGGTGGGATGGAGATTTCACACGCGAATTGCTGGATGGCAACCACATTGAT
>JBBJOD010000605.1:0-2813 GCA_037721715.1 Chitinophagaceae bacterium
CCGGTTATGTGAGTAACAACAAAAACAACAAATGCAACCTGATCAAGAGCTACCTTGAAGTTGTTTTCGATAAGCCTTTCAAATCTTACGGTACCTGGCAAAATCGTAAGAATAGCATACAACCAGGTGAAATGCAGGCAGAAGGTGAAGCAATAGGACTTTTCATAGAATTTCAAGGCGGAGAGACCGTTCAGGCAAAGGTGGCATCTTCCTATATCAGCCCCGAACAGGCCAGCGTTACCCTGGAAGCCGAATTAGGCAAATTCAAAAATTTTGAAGAAACGAAAAATGCCGCTGCCCGAATATGGAATAACCACCTGGGACGAATATTGGTTGAAGGCGGTACGGAAGAAGAGAAAGCAACATTCTATTCCTGTTATTTCAGGGCCAGCCTTTTCTCGAGGCAATTCTATGAGTATGATAAAGATGGCAAGCCCTACTATTTTAGTCCATACGACCAAAAAATTCATAGCGGCTACATGTTTACTGATACCGGTTTCTGGGACACTTTCAGGGGCCAGTTTCCGCTGAACGCACTCATGCACCCGACTATGCATGGACGTTATATGCAGGCCTTGCTCGATGCACAGGAACAATGTGGATGGCTGCCTTCCTGGTCGTTCCCGGGAGAAGGGGGCAGTATGATCGGCAACCACGCGATTTCTCTTTTAACTGATGCCTGGGTGAAAGGCATCAGGACCTTTGATCCGGAAAAAGCGCTGAAGGCTTACCTTCATGAAGCAACCAATAAAGGGCCCTGGGGCCCTTCTAACGGCCGGCATGGCTTTAAAGAATATTACCAGCTGGGTTATGTTCCGTACCCGGAATACGGGGAGGCAACTGCCAAAACACTGGAATATGCCTATGACGATTTCTGCGGTTATCAACTCGCCCATGTAACAGGGAAAGACTATTATAGAAATATTTTTGCGCGCCAGATGTTTAATTACAAAAATGTTTATGATTCCGTAACCGGTTTCATGCGAGGAAGAAAAGCCAACGGTGACTGGACAGAAAATTTTGACCCGGTTGAATGGGGCGGGCCGTTTACAGAAGGAAATGCCTGGCACTGGGAATGGTCTGTTTTTCATGATGTGCAGGGACTGATCAATTTATTGGGAGGTAATAAAAATTTTATTTGCAAGCTCGATTCTGTATTCTCTACACCTAATAAAGTTAAAGTAGGCACCTATGGAAACATGATCCACGAAATGACGGAAATGGTGATGGCCAATATGGGCCAGTATGCTCATGGTAACCAGCCCATACAGCACATGATCTATTTGTATAACTACGGTGGTGAACCATGGAAGGCCCAACAGCATATCAGAGAGGTAATGAACAGGTTATACAATTCAACAGAGAACGGTTACCCCGGCGATGAAGACCAGGGTCAGACATCATCGTGGTATGTATTAAGCGCTATGGGTTTTTATAGTGTTTGCCCGGGTACAGACCAGTATGTGATAGGCAGCCCCGTTTTTAATAAAATAACCATTACGTTGGAAGATGGAAAAAAGTTTGTAATAAACGCCAAAAACAACAACTTCAACAACGTTTATATTCAATCCGCTGATTTAAATAGCAAAGCTTACGATCATCACTGGTTGCGGCACAGCGATATAGTGAATGGGGGCCTGCTGAATTTCCGGATGGGTAACCAACCTGCATTGAACCGCGGACTGTCTGAAAATGATAAGCCGTTTTCATTGTCAAAGTAACATTTTCCTGCATCATTCTTCATACGTATTCATCATTCAATTCAACTTATAAAAATGTATAAGATTATTATTACCTGTTTTATCCTGGTAGCTTGTTCCCGTCAGCTTATCGCACAGCCTGCCGAGCAAATAGTAAAAGTAGTAGTTGCACCTGATCATACAGACTGGCTTTATAAAATAGGCGAAAATGTGAAATTCACTGTATCTGTGCTTCAGTACGGCAACCCGGTAAAAAATGCAAACATCAGGTATGAGGTGGGCCCCGAAAAAATGGAACCTACAAAAAAAGATTCACTCAACCTGCCGGAAGGAATCATGACCATCCAGGGCGGAACAATGAAAACTGCCGGCTTTCTGCGTTGCGTGGTGATTGCAAAAGCAGGAGGCAAAGAATACAGGAAGCTTGCTACTGCGGCTTTTGAGCCAACGTCTATATCACCGGCCATTCAGAATCCTGGTGATTTCAGTGCTTTCTGGGAAAAAGCAAAAGCCAGCCTTGCCAGAATTCCTATGGATGCGAAGGTAACCCTGCTTCCGGAACGATGCACAGAGAAGGTGAACCTGCAAAACCATCAGCCCAGTGCCAGGCTCTACGGAATTCTATGCGTACCAAAGAAAGAGGGGAAATATCCCGCCATATTAAAAGTGCCCGGGGCAGGCGTAAGGCCATATAACGGCGACATTGCTACCGCTGAGATGGGGTTTATCACTTTTGAAATCGGGATACATGGAATACCGGTTACTATGGACCTTAACGTGTACAACAGCCTGGGTTCTGCGGCACTTAGCGGGTATCCTAATTTTAACCTGGACGATCCTAACCGGTATTATTATAAACGTGTTTATCTTGGATGTGTGAGGGCCAATGATTTTATTGTCAGCCTGCCACAGTACGACGGTACAAACCTGGCAGTGACAGGAGGCAGCCAGGGTGGAGCTTTATCGATTGTAACGGCTGCTCTTGACCCGCGCGTGAAGTTTTTAGCAGCGTTTTATCCAGCTCTTTGTGATGTAACTGGTTACCTGAAAGGGCGCGCTGGTGGATGGCCTCATTTATATGATAAGAACAACCTGGCATTTAATAATACGAAA
>JBBJOD010000118.1:0-10719 GCA_037721715.1 Chitinophagaceae bacterium
TTGTAGATGAAAATTTTGTGCTGCGGGTTCCGGAAAATCTAGACCTGGCAGCAACTGCGCCATTGCTATGTGCCGGTATTACTACCTATTCCCCTCTTAAGCACTGGAATGCAGGTCCGGGTATAAAAGTGGGAGTTGTGGGAATCGGTGGGCTCGGGCACATGGCCATTAAATTGGCCAAGGCGATGGGTGCCCATGTCGTTGTTTTTACAACATCTGCCTCAAAGATGGAAGATGCCAAACGTCTTGGAGCAGACGAGGTGGTTTTATCCAAGGACGAAGTGCAAATGAATTCCCATGCCAGCAGCCTTCACCTGATTATAGATGCCGTCTCTGCTTCTCATGATGCCAACATGTATTTAAATTTACTTAAAGTGGATGGTACATTGGTCCTGGTTGGTGCGCCTGAAGAACCGCTTCCAATAGCAGCATTTAGTGTAATTCCGGCAAGAAAGAGTTTTTCCGGTTCTACAATAGGCAGCATTGGCGAAACACAGGAAATGCTGGACTTCTGCGGCGAGCACAATATTACTTCTGATATCGAACTCATTAAAATACAGGACATCAATGAGGCCTATGAGCGGTTGATCAAAGGTGATGTTCGGTATCGATTTGTAATTGATATGGCATCCCTGTAACAGGAGTGTAAAATAAATTGATGCCGATTGATATTCGTAAAACAGCATAATCAAAAAGCCTGGTTTTCTAACCAGGCTTTTCATAAGAAACTTTTAGAGAATTTTAAGTGTAGATAGGTTTATCACAGCGACTAGTAGTGGATTTTTTATTCAAGCTTTAAGTCAACAAATTCATACATGAAGAAACAGGTTTACTTAATGTGGATGCTGCTGTTCTTTCATGCAGGTGTCATAGCTCAAAAGTACGTTCTGGAGAAGGGCATCGACAAGTTGCAACTAGTGGGCTGTAACATTCGTAACAAGTCGATCATTATTAGCGGAACAGGCGATATACAGAGAAACAGGGCGTTTTTTCCTTCAGAGACTACCCTCGAAGAAATTGAACAGGTTTTTAACATTACGATTGTTTCGTATGATAAGGGAGCCATTAGGTTTGGCATTGGCAAACAATCGAAACTGGCGGGAACATTGGTCGATTTTGCAGGGAATGATACCAGTTCAAAGGTTGTAGTTAACCGGGTGAATGAAAAACAAGTAATTCCAGTTAGGGAATTTGAGTTGCCTTTTGCATTAGCGATTGGGCATCAATATAAGATCCGGGTCGCCAAGAAAATAAGACACTTAATTGTTGAGATCTCGTCAGGTAATTATTACTTTAAAAATGATACTTTACAATATCCTACACCTTTTTTTGGACTCTTGTGGGGTTCTCCATTTATAGCCTGTCATTCTGGAAAAATTGAGATCAATGGTTTCGTTTTAAAAACTTCATTCAAAAGAAACCCACTCATTGCAGTATGGGGCGATTCGTTTATTGAAGGAAGTTCCTTAGCGTCGGAGGAAGAAAGATATATTTCATTTCTTAAAAGTTCTTTAGGATACAGGAAAATTGTTATACTAGGCCGTGGGGGAGAGTCGTCCACTTCGTTGGACAAAAGATATCCTAAAGAATTGGAATGGTTTAAAAGAACAAAGTATGCTTTGATAGCTATAGGGACAAACGACTCCGACTTTGATGTTTGGAAAAGCAACATGACGAAGTACATAAGTATGGCTGAAAAACTTCATGTTAAACCAATCATTGTAACGATAACACCTCGCTACGATATAGCCGGACGAGTTCCATTTATGCAAATGGTTAACAGGTGGATCAGAGAGGAATATAACGGCCTGTATGTTGATATGAATAAGGCAGTGACGTTAGATGGAGAGAGGTGGATAGAAGGTTTGTTGTTAGCGGATAAAGTACATCCTTCGGCAGCCGGGCATCTCGCCATGTTTGAGCGAATAAAGATGGATGCACCTTTTCTTTTCTGATATTTTGAATGAATTCATTGATTACGTTCTGTTCTTGTAAAGTCTTTCTTTATTTTTTGAGCGGTTCTTACAAGGTGCCAGGAAATCGCCTGCCTGCTTTTTTTCGTTATTTTTATTCAATGCATCTGAGAACTTTGATTCATATAATAATTGCAGTTGCCTTCCTGGTTGGTTTGATACTGTTTATTATGGAAATCAGGGCTACAAAGAAGAGAAAGAAATTAGCAAATACTATTAAGTTGAAGAAAAGGCGCAATGGGTGATCTGTTATCAGTCTATGCAGAAGAAGCATCGAATTGTCCACCGGTTTTTTTTGACATCCTAAAAATGAACTAACCAGTAGTCAAGTGTTTGCTGGTTTTTTCTTTTATTAGGATTATATGTAACTGCCTGCTTCAAGATTCAAATTTGGGTAGGAGAGTGTTTTCCAGTTTGAGTTTCAATTAGTTTGTTTGGTACAGTTCACCGGTTGGTTCACCGCGGTCCAGTCCAAATTATAACAATCACAACTAATGTTTTATCAGGTGGCCTTATTAAAAGTCGGACAACACCTATTGATAAAACCTTATTGCCTACAAAAATAATTCTTCGTAAAATGCATTATTAATTGCTTATAAAAAGCAACTGAAGCTACTTTCTACAACTAAGATTAAGAGATAATGTGAACCACTTTCAAAACTTTTTTTCGCCATTTGAACTTATTCTTGTATTTTTTAATCATTCATTGCTAATTATGCGCAAAATACTTTTAGTAGAAGATGATCCGGAAATTACCAGGTTGTTAGATTTGCATTTCGATTCCAGTGTATTTGAGCTTACCTGTTGTTCAAAAGGCAAAGAAGCAATTGAAAAGGCAGGTAACGGCGATTATAATTTGATTTTATTGGACATTACTCTTCCCGATGGTAACGGTATGGAGATTTGTAAAAGTTTGAGAAAACAGGGTATTCAAACGCCGATAATGATGCTTACCTGTCATGCGGAAGAAGCCAATAAAGTATTAGCGTTGGAACTTGGCGCTGACGATTATGTAACGAAGCCGTTTGGAGTATTGGAATTGATGGCACGGGTAAAAGCGTTATTACGCCGCTCCGAACAGAAGGAGGTAAAAGAAGAAACGGAAAAGAAAATACTTCATTTTAAGGAGATTGAGATCGATAGCCATAAAATGAAAGCATCATTTAAGGGACAACGGCTTGACCTGACGCCTAAGGAATTTGATTTGTTATTATTACTGGCAAGCAATCCTGGCAAAACCTTCAGCCGGCACGACCTGCTGGAGCAGATCTGGGGTTATGCTTTTGAAGGCTACGAGCACACGATCACCACGCACATTAATAGGTTGCGACTTAAAATCGAAGCCAATTTAAATTATCCACAGTATATATTAACTTCCTGGGGAAAAGGATACCGATTTTCAGAATGAAAGGAAAAAGATTCAATATATTCAGACGTATTGCCGTTCTTGTATTTTCCCTGATAACTATTCTTGGCATTCTTTTCATTGCCATCACCTATTTCGCTACCACGCATTACCATCAGGCCAGCCTGCAGTTGCTTAATAAGGAGGTAGCAGCGCATATTGCCAAGTTTACGTCCCCTTTTGAAAGAGACGGTATTAATTTGCAGAAAGCGGATTCTGTATTTCATGATGCCATGGTGCTCAGTCCTAGCGTAGAAGTGTATTTTTTAGATACCACCGGCAAAGTAATTGCGTTCCATGCTTCTGAAAAAGAAATCAAACTCCGTAACATACCGCTTGCCAACATTCATCAATATATCGAAGCAAAAGGAGAGAAATACATAAAGGCGCCGGATCCAAGGGATCCTTCACTGACAAAAATCTTTTCAGCAGCAGAGGTATATGGCAATAACAAAAAGTTTGGCTACATCTATGTGATATTGGGAAGTAAAAGCTCGGAGAATATCATGAGCACGCTTCTGGGCAGCCATATCAGCAACCTGGCTATCAAGGCATTTGCCGCCATCATTATACTATCCATTGCTATCAGTATTTTTTATTTAATCCTTATCCGGAAAACTTTCAACCGCCTGATTGAAGTCTTGCAACGATTTGAAAACGGCGATTATACGGCACGTTTCGAAATAAATGATCAAGATGAATTGGCGCCCGTAACAACGGCCTTCAATAAAATGGCCGATCTGCTTTCACGGAATATAGTGAGCCTTACCAAATCGGAGCATGAGCGGAAAGATTTTGTAGCCGCCATATCGCACGATCTCAGAACTCCCTTGGCTATTGCTAGAGGGTATGCAGAAACCTTAGCTATAAAAAAAGAGCGTGAAGAAATAACTGCCGGACAACGGCAGGAATATGTGCAACTGATACTGCAGAAAATTCACCAGGTAGAGATAATGGTGCAGCAGCTGTTCGAATTGTCCAGAATAGAAGCAGCTGAATTTAAACCGCGCAAAGAACCGTTTGTGCTTTCGGAAATCGTTCAGGAGATTATCAATACGTTTCAGTTGGCGGTTGCAGAAAAAGGCATCAGCCTGCAATGTACGCAATGTCAATATCATATGTGGGTACATGCAGATGTGGGCATGATGGAAAGGGCCGTGCAGAACCTTATTGACAACGCCTTGAAAAGCACGCCGGCGGGCGGCTCCATCCAGGTTTCTATATTACTTGATGCTAACAATTTAGTTTTTTCAATTGCCAATACCGGCCGGCCTATGCCGGAGGATCTGATTCAGTGGATCAATACGTTCAAGGATGATAACAGCTTATTGGGCAAGCGCCCTGGAAAGTTGGGGCTGGGGTTATTGATTGTGCAAAAAATACTGCTGCTGCATAACAGTTCTTTAGCGGCCTACACGCATGAAGGAACGTGCAATGTTTTTACATTTCCCCTCCCTGTTTATAATGTTCCGGCAACGGGGTAAAAACGTCTTTTGCATCAAATTCCAAATTAGCATAGAACCGTTATACTACTGTGACACCTTCTTCATCCGGTAGCTGTTCCTTTGTAGGATATGGAATCTTCCCAATCCATTTGGAGGCTAAGAAAGTTACCACTTGTTCTTTCTTTACTTTTCTTCACAATAGAAGAATTAAAAGGTTCCCCTATTTATATCGGGAATTATCTTCTTGCCGTTAATGCCGGCGGCAACCCGCAACCCACAGGTAGATCAAAACCCGGCAACACCTGATATGGATAACCAGAACTCACGTGGCGTTCGTGCGGCTTCCTGCAACCCTATTTTGAACAGACCATCTATACCGAGGTTTCGCCCTAACAAAATTTTTAAAGCAAAAGAACACCATCATGCTTACTGTAATAAGGTTTCGTCGAAAATTTGTTGCCTATTGGTTATTAATCCAAAACTGGCTCAACTTTGGCGTCACTTGAAAGAGGTGGTGAAGCAAGAAGTGTCTGCCATTGAATACAGGCTGTTTAATTCAGGCAGCAGCAGTATAGCAACAAAAACAATCAGTATGAGAAAACCTGTCCTTATTTTTTTGATTGCTCTGGTAGCCGCTGCAGCTGTAGCTTTGGTGTATAGCTTTAGCAATAAGAGCAACGCCATGCCGGAAGTAAAGAACAGGGCCAACCCCGGCTTTGCCGTGGTTGAATTATTTACGTCGGAGGGCTGTTCCAGTTGCCCACCTGCCGATGCAGCTGTTGCAAAACTTTTAGCCCAACACAAAGAGAACGTTTACATCCTGAGCTTTCATGTGGATTACTGGAACCGTCTGGGGTGGAAGGATCCGTTTAGCCAGGCGCTGTTTTCGGCAAGGCAGTCAAGGTATGCGGCTCATTTTTCGGCGGACGGCGTTTATACACCGCAGGTTGTGGTAAACGGCAGTTCGGAATTTGTAGGATCAAGTGAAAATAAGCTGAACGCTGCTGTTGAAAACGGTTTATATAAAGGAACTCCATCAGATCTGAAAATAAGCGCAGCTAAAACGGATAATACGGTTACGGTTTCGTATACGATTTCAGAACCTCATGTTGTTCTTTTAAATCTTGCTTTGGTGCAACCGGAAGCCGCAACCGTTGTTCAAAGAGGCGAGAACAGCGGCCGTACCTTGCGTCATGTAAATGTTGTACGGGTTTTGCGTACTGCTGATGCAACCGGGAAAGGATACTTTACTATCAAAATTCCGCCAGAGATTATTAATATTCCATTACAACTGATTGCGTACACACAGTCGAAGCAAAACTTCAACGTCTTAGGCGCCGCCCTCAAAAAGTTATAGGCAATAAACCGATTGTAAAAAAACACTCGCTTTCTATGCGATGATTTCACGGTGCTAGTTTTCCCATACGGCTTTGTAAGATCTGGAGCGGCCTGGTTATCAACCGGGCGAACGCGCTTAAAAGATCAATTAGGGCTATAAAGTCAGCTAAGAGCCAAAGCTGCAAGCCGAGTGCTTTAGGCTACCTTTATAGTATTTAAAAATAAAGTGACCGCGTCAGGATTCAAACCTAAAAAGGAGAGTGGCGCCAGCCTGCGTTTATAATTTTTACCGCTCACCTGACTGGCCTGAAACGCTAAAAACCATCTTTTCTTTCGCAGCGTTCGCTCTCGCAAGCAGACCTGGCTCGCCGGCAATTGAAGTAAACTCCGCGAAGGCGAGTGTAGGTCCCTGCCATTGAAGCTGGTCAATATCACTAAACAGTTGTGCATCCCTCCGTAATGTTGCAAGCTGTTTGAATAAGAGCGCTTTTTGAAGTTGTTCCCCCAAAAGCTTTTCCGGGAACTCTTCAATTGCACCGTAACTGTTCAGGAGCCGGGCGGCGCCGGTTTTTCCAATTCCTGGAATTCCCGGGTAGCCATCAGCACTGTCGCCGACGAGTGCCAGGTAATCGGGGATGAGTCGCGGAACAACACCAAATTTTTCGCTTATTGCTTTTGCATCCCTGATTGCTCCAGCCCTGCGATCCATCTGTACAATCCGGTCGTCCTGAACGCATTGAGCCAGGTCTTTGTCGGGCGTCCAGATGCATACTTTGTCTACGCGTGGATCAGCTGCAGCAAGGTGCGCAGCTGATGCCAGCGCATCATCTGCTTCCAGCTCAATCATTGGCCACACTACAACACCCATCAACGCCATTGCTTCTTCAAAGGGATGGAACTGTGCAAGCAGCGCCGGCTCTGTTCCTTCTCCGGTCTTATATTCCGGCCATAATTTATTACGAAACGATTCAATCACGTGATCTGTGCCTACACCAATATGGGTCGCGCCGTCTTCAATCATTTTTAATACTTCATTCAGCACACCGACAGTCGCTCCGAGTGATTTGTCCCTGCCCTTGTTAAATCTGCGTTGGCCGTAGAAATGCCGGAATAGTTCATAGGTGCCGTCGATGAGATGGATGATCATGGAATTACTGCGTTTTGTTGAATTGTTTTCCCCTGTTAGCCTGCTGCTTCTAAGGCAATCGGCAAGGGCGGTATCGTAGATCTGTAGCCGAAGAGCTACTGAATCCAGTGGTAATTTTTAATCCTGCTCAATGGGTCGATAGTTTATCGGTTCAGTAGTTCACTGGTTCCTTCTATCATTACCTCATTTCCCCTCAGTTACCTGCCGAATTACGCGGAGCCAGTTTAAGCCAAGAATCTTTTTGATTCGCTGATCGCTGTAACCTAGTTTTTGCATCGCCATGGTCATCTGCGGATAATCGCTGATGTCTTTGATTTCGCGCGGCATTTCAGGGCCCCCATCTAAATCGGAACCTATCGCCATGTGGTCCTCGCCCACTAATTTTACGCCATAGTCGATTACTTTAGCCAGCTGATCAACATGCATCCAATACTCGTCAGGGATGGTTCCCCTGAAATTTAGTGGAACCTCTCGCGCCAGTTCCCTGTCTACTTCTTCAATTGTCTGCAAGTTAGATCCGGGTATTAAGGAGCGCGGTGTAGTTCCTTTTTGTACCGTTGTTTTAGTAGATGCAGGCGGTTTCTGCCATACCCAGTATTTTGGATTGTTAAAAAGGCTTCCGAAGTGAATGCCAATCACACCACCTTTCGATGCGACCGCTTTTGCCGCTTCGTCGGTAATACAACGGGGATGATCTACGATGCTGTAAAACCCACCGTGACTATAGATCACGGGATGTTTACTTGCCTCAACGGTTTGCAGGATAGCGTCGTTAGATGCATGGGCGATGTTAATAACCATTCCAAGACTATTCATTTCGGCGATGATCTTCTTTCCGAGATTGTTAATGCCACCCCAATAGCTAATATCATTACAGGCGTCAATAAAAGCGTTAGAAGTATTGTGTGCGGTCAGTTGCATCGATCTAAGTCCTAAGCGATGAAGCGCGCGGAGCAGGTTTATATCGCCTTCAAGGTCATAACCGCCTTCCAGATCCAGGAAAGCCGCCATCTTGCCTTTCTTGTTGATGCGTTCTATATCAGAAGCTGTGAGCGCCAACTCGATCATCGAAATATTCTTTTTGATTTGGTCCAATGCAAGGTTTACCACACGAAATGTATTTTTTGTCTCGAACCTTCCGGGGTAATAGTGTTCAGGAGTATAGACCGAGAAGAACATCGCGTTCACGCCACCTTCTTTAGCCCTTGGAAGATCTACGTTCCCATCGGGATAACGCTGACCGATATCCGTTTTCATCAACAACTCGCGGGTCATTACATGCGTATGGCCGTCCATCACAAATGCTTTGCGATGCAGGTCAGGCATCGGCTTGTCCTGAGGAGTCGAAGGAAGATCATTTCTGGCGACAGGACTGGATAATAGTGATTGTATTGGAAGAACACTACCGGCTATGGGCAGGTATGTTAAGCTCTTGATAACGTCTCTGCGTTTCATAGGTTTATCAGTTCATTGGTTGATTTGTTCACTAAAGTTACCATCACCTTCTTGTGCGTCTTCTACCAGCACATGCGCAGTAACTAAGAGTCAAAACCCCGTATGTATGGGATATTCGGGGGCCGCTCACCCGTGCTAAATTGCGCTCCCCGTGTAGAGCGGTAGGTTATGTTCATGAACGGCGTGTCGATGCGGCGCCCGATGGCAGCGTAACGGCCATTCTCCCAGTTCGATTCCATGTTGTACGCCACAATCCCGGTGGAGAGCAGCAGCCGCTCCGCATTGAAAGGTTCTTTTTTGGTAACCATCATCTCGGTAACCCAGTGCGGTTGGGAATTCGAGGCGTGGTACTGTGAGAAGGGGCCGGGCCATCCAAGCATCGAGATGATCGCCGGGTCTTTACGCCCTTCGATTTCTCCTGCGTAGGTCCAGCCGCCACCGCGTGCTGAATATACCGCCGCTTTCGTCTCATCATTGTACTCTACGATACAGACGGTTTGTGCGGCGATCTCCGGGAAGAATACCCGCTTCAGGTGAAGACATATCCGCACTGACTCAAGCAGCTTGCCGGCCCAGGGATTTCGCTCTGTCCACTTCCATGTTTCGGGGCCTCGAATACACTGCACTGTTTTGACGCCAGTCTCACCGCCCTGGCGGCGTTCGACAAAGGCCTGGAGCACGTCGACACAATGGAAAAGGGCTCCCTCATCTGAAGCGCCTCCAACCACGACCGATGCCTTAATGGGCGTATCGATATCAAGCTCTATCTCGGGCTTGCGGAAGTAGGTCGGTATGGATGAACCGCCGGTCAAAGGAAAGTTCAGTTCACGCGATTTGTCAAACATCCACTTGGCTTCGTCCCAACTGTAGGAGAGGTGCTTGTCGTTAAAGACTGGCACCGAGCGCTTGCTCTGCTCGAAAACCTTGATAACCTGCTGGTAGATCCACCAGCGCGGCAAGATCCACTGCCCTTTGAGATTGGTCGGATAAACCCCGTGTTCCCCGACTATGACAACACCATCCACCGCAAGTTCCTTCCCCCCAAGCGTGACAGCTTCACCTACAGTTTTAAAAATCGGGATATTTTTCGATTTGCATATTTTCTGACCCAGTCCGCTTTCTGGAAGCTGATGGATGTAAACGGACACAACGTCCACGCGTGAAGGAGTGTGAGCGCCCTGCCACCAATAACCGTCCAACAGCTTGGTTATGATCCAGTCTGCATGTGAATTGGTAGCAGCCCAGTAGGTGACGAGACAGGCTATACGAGGCCGTTTCTGCGTAATCTGCGCAACAGCACCGGGTGCACTGCCGGTCAAAGCCGCCAAACCGGCCATACCTGTTATCCCCAGCATTTGACGCCGGGTGAAAAGTAGGTTCGACTCCATATTTTCATTGATTGTCAATGAATTTGCCGCCTCGGATGCAATTTCGGTTTGTTTCTTTGCCATAATGTTTGAAGTTGCAACGATTAAGAATGAATATGCCGCCCTGTCATTTAATATAAATCTACACAAATACTTAATGATAGTTTCCTGGACTTCAGTGTTTTTTCATGTCAATGCAGATCTGCTTACCAGGCGTTACGCAAGAATAGCTAAACAGCGTAACGGAATGCTTATATCAGTTGAGTTTGATTTAATAACACTATCCAGTTGTTTGAAGAGCACTCCGAACAAACGAAAGCTGATGTTCCAAAAGAATTAGGAAAAGGAGCCTGGAGGCCGATTGTAGAAGGTGATTTATTTTCATAAGATTCAACGCCTGGTGATTGACCTGGTCCATCAAACATATCGAACAATTAAAAGCAGCTGGCAAGATCCGCGGATATGAGTTCCCCAAAAAACTTGGGGAATTAAAGGCTCCTGGAAGAATTGTTTCGAAGTACTTCAAAAAGCGATCGAAAGAAAAAGACTGGATTGCTTCAAACCTGCTGACCTGGTGCAATGAGCATGC
>JBBJOD010000606.1:0-2781 GCA_037721715.1 Chitinophagaceae bacterium
GTCATAGAAAAGAAGTGCCAGATTTCTGCTTTGTCATTCCCGCCGGCACCAAACAAACTTCACTCACTGTAATCGAGGCGCTTGAAGGGCAGTTAATCACTAACAGGGTTCAGCATACACTGGAAGCATTTGGGGGTAACCTTATGGGAGATGTTAACAGCGACTTGTTGAAAATCGCCGTAGTAAACAGGTACAACGAGGCGCCGGTTGCATTAGGTTTCATTAAAAATTTCGGGTTGAAGCAAGGGGCCATCGCTTCGTCGGTGGCGCATGACTCACATAATATTGTGGCGGTAGGCGTAGATGATGAAAGCATTTGCCGGGCGGTTAACCTGGTGATAGACCAAAAGGGAGGAATCAGTTGTGTTGCTTCCCCAGATGCAGCTGATCGCTCGACGGGAATTGTGCTGCCTCTACCCGTAGCCGGGCTAATGAGTGCTGAAAATGGGTACAAAGTCGCTTCTGAGTACACCAGGATTGATGCGATGGCAAAAAGCCTTGGTTCTACTCTGCAAGCGCCTTTTATGACACTTTCGTTTATGGCTTTGCTGGTAATACCACATCTCAAATTAAGCGACAAAGGCTTATTTGATGGCGACACGTTTAAGCTGTTGCTGCCAGAAAACTATGAAAATGCTTGAACCACGCAGACAGTTAAGACAGGGAGTTCACCAGGTGTTTTAATGCGACCCTGCCACATTTGTTCGTTTTAGGTTGTCGCTTACAGCTGAGGATAGTGGTTCCTTTCCTCCCTGATGGCTGATAGCTGATAGCTGATGTCAAATTAAATTAATTACATGGAAAATCTAAAAATAGCTACCGCACAATTTGAGAATAAAAGCGGTGATAAATCGTACAACCTTCAGGTTATTGATAAAATTGCTGGAAATGCCGCAGCTGAAGGAGCAAAGATAATTGCCTTCCATGAATGTTCACTTACTGGTTACAGCTTTGCACGAGAACTTACAAGAGAGCAGCTACTTGACCTGGCAGAACCGATTCCGGCGGGAGAAAGTATCCAGCAACTGATCGCCATAGCAGTTAAGCATGATATCGCGATACTTGCGGGGTTGTTTGAAAAAGATGAGCAGGAAATAATCTATAAAGGTTATGTATGTGTAGACAAAACCGGGCTTGTTGCCAAGTACAGAAAGCTGCATCCTTTTATTAATCCCCATATAACTCCCGGAGATAGATATTGCGTGTTTGAACTGAATGGCTGGAAATGCGGTATCCTCGTCTGTTACGATAACAATATTATAGAAAATGTAAGGGCGACCAATCTTCTGGGAGCAGATATTATTTTTATGCCTCATGTAACCATGTGCACTCCGTCTACCCGGCCCGGGGCAGGATTTATTGATCCGCAATTGTGGTACAACAGGGAGGCAGACCCTACATCGCTCAGGCTGGAATTCGAGGGAATGAAAGGAAGAGACTGGCTGATGAAATGGCTACCATCCAGGGCATACGACAATGCCATTTATGTAGTATTTGCCAACCCGATCGGCATGGACGGCGATCAGTTAAAAAACGGCTGCTCAATGATCATTGACCCTTTCGGTGACATTATCGCTGAATGCCATACGCTAGGTGATGATTTTACTACTGCAGTATGTTCGCCTGAAAAACTCACTAAGGCTGGTGGATACCGGTACAAACAGGCAAGAAGACCGGAACTTTATAAAGATATTATAGGCCTACCGCATACTTCCGATCAAAAAGTAGCCTGGCTGAAACCAGGCTCTTGAGGAGAAGATTGGTCTGCTTACCAGCATTTAAACCGCATGTTACACGAGTTTCATTCTACCAGGTATATTCGAATAACGATAACTTTTTTGATGTAAATAGTAGGTCCTTATTGAACATAACGTAAAGGGCTACCAGACCATTATCAATTTAAAACACGCAATAATATACAGACTGCTACTCATCTGCTTTTCTTTTATCTCACTTACTTTTTTATCGGCCCTATCGCAAACGCAAACTACTACCTGCCCGAAAGCTTTCAATACCTCTTCGGGCCCTATGAACCAGTTATCGCTTTTGTTTGTAAATATCCATAAAGCCAGGCATTGTTGACAAGCATACAATTTTTTCCAGGAATTTATGAGATCCCTTAATTTCGAAATCATGAATCACCTGTTTACTCCTTTAAAAATCCGTGGTATTGAGTTGAAGAACCGGGTCGCCGTATCACCTATGTGCCAATATTCAAGCCATGATGGCTTTGCCAATGACTGGCATTTTGTTCACCTCGGAAGCCGGGCCGTAGGAGGTGCAGGGCTAGTTATTGCCGAAGCAACAGCAGTTTCACCCGAAGGCCGCATATCACCCGCAGACCTCGGGATCTGGAAAAACGAACATGTAGAAGAACTGCAAAGGATCACCGGTTTTATCCGGCAACAGGGTGCAGTAGCTGGTATCCAGCTGGCCCATGCGGGCCGTAAGGCGAGCCACCAGGAACCCTGGATCGGGGGAAAACAGATCAACCTTGATGAGGGCGGTTGGGAAGCCTTCGCACCCAGTTCAATTTCCTTTATTGAACCGGAAACAGCTCCCACGGCCTTAACAATTGCAGGCATTCATCAGGTTATCAACGACTTTACATCCGCTGCTGAAAGGGCCCTGCTGGCCGGGTTCCAGGTGATCGAAATACATGGGGCACACGGCTACCTGATCAATGAATTTTTATCTCCGTTGACCAATAAACGGCAAGACCTTTATGGAGGCTCGTTTGAAAACAGGATACGGCTGCTGCTTGAAATAATAAGCGCCATC
>JBBJOD010000119.1:0-10635 GCA_037721715.1 Chitinophagaceae bacterium
GTAACGGTCGGAAATACGCTGTGGTGTTTCATTCCGTAGCATGCCTGCTGCTTAAAGGCATACAGGTGCGGCATATCTTCGGCGGTAATATAATCAGGCCGCAAACCATCAAAGAACACAACAAGTGTTCTGATATCATCCGTTTTTCCCTGGCCATCCCCCTGACGGGTTTGTGCAGAAGAGGAAATGGAAAAACAAATGAATATTGTTATTAAAAAGTTCAGCTTTACAAACATCTATAATATTATATTATTATCGGTCACGCTAAAATATATTTTTCACCGGTATAATTCCGTATTTTTTCATTTCCGGCAAAAACAATGGCAGGTTGTTAACCAGGATAAAATCAATCCCGTCCTTCCATAACTCAGGAGCTTCTTCAGCTCTAGAGGCATAGTAACATTGGGAGCGGCAGCTCCTGTCATTATCTGTAAGGAGCACTTTGTTTTTTTTAAGAGAACACTTTTGATGAATTAAAAGAAGGTTTGAAGATGGTAGCCGCGTACCTTCAAAGTAATTCATTGTCGTCTCTTGTGCATAGTTCTTCCTTTTTTGTTAGTCCATACCAAGCGTGCCATATAGAGTTTTTTTTTACCAGGTACCTCATTAGTGGTTTTCAAGAATGTCTTTGATATACAACAACTATCGTATTTAACCAACCGTTGCCCTGGTAGATTTCTTGGCTAGAAAACCATCATTCAAAAGCAGGAAACCGTAAAAGGCGATTTTGCTAATTTCAATATCTTGAATTCATAAAAGTCACTTTTTGAAAGTGTCGTGAACCAGGTCTTCTGCGGCAGCTGTATCACCCACCATGTAGTAAGCGACGGGGCATCTGGGGTATTTACAAAGCTTCGGTAAGTCGGGAGATGTAAGTGATGCAAGATTTAATACAATACGCATAGAGTATAACAAGCCGGAAAAAAGTTAAGATGTTTACGTTAAGATATCCAGGCGGTAAGGTCTAGGTTACCTCGCTATTCGAATTTTGGCTGTCGAATTATATTTCTTCGATGCATATCCTACCTGCACCTTTAAAGCTTCGAGGGCATTTGCTAAATAAACGATCGGTGCATTCCAATTGATGGCAATTTCATTGGAGGCATAAGAACAGTCCAGGTCAGTATACGCGGTTTCGGTCTCTGTAAATTCATACGTGCATTTGTCTTGCATTGCAGCATTGGGCCCTCCTGCCAGCAACCCCGGTACAGGCTCAGTAACGCCATCAGCCGTAGATGGACGGTGATGTGGGAACATCGGCGACTTGCTGCCCATACCTGTAACAAAGCAGTAACCTGTAGCGTTTCTACCTAGCAGGTAATCCAGGTTACCCAATGCATGATCTACGTATCTTTTATCGCCGCTTAGCAAGTATGCCCTGATCAACAAAATGCCCTGGTTACCTGCATTAGAATTGCTGCCCCAGTTAAAATCTTTTGCTGATTGTCCCATCACTGTTTGAAAAGCATTGGCGGAAACTACTTCGATGTAGCCATCTGCCATGTTTATGATCCTATTTTTCATGACAGCCACGCTGTCTTTGGCAGTAGCCGGAAGATATTTGCTAAACCGTAGCAAAGAATAATAGCCAAGCATAGCAACACTACCCCAGGTTGGCAGGCCAATATTGCCTTTCATATGCTGGTTTAGCACTTCATAAAATCGCTTGTCTTTAGTAGTTATATACAGTTCAGACGCTGCCCAAAGCCATTCATCACTGAAGTCCCTGTCGCCATAACCACCTGTTGAAATAGTGGGTGTATGTGCTTGATTGATGGCGCCCTGGTCATACTCTTTGGCAGGATTGACCAAAGCCCACTGCCAGGCACTGCTGGCGGCTTTGATACAACTGTCTGAAAGCCCGGGTAGCTGCCTTTTATAATTACTTAAAATCCTACTTGCCTGTGCTGTTACAGCTGCGAAATCTAATGTGGCTCCTGTTCCTTTTTGCACCACGTATCTCGGCGCCCTGGTAATTCCGGGCATTACCATTCCATCGAAAGAAGCATTCGTGCATTTATTATATACACCGCCATCGTTTGGGTCTTGCATGGTAAGCATCCATCGAAGATTGTAGATGGCTTCGTTCAGGATATCAGGAATCGCATCATTGCTTTCAGGGATGTTAGTATGGAGGTTTTTGAAGTACGCAGGGAAATCTTCATAAGCCGATAGCAGGGTACCCATGGTTATCCCTGAATTAACGATGTATTTGTTGTAATCGCCCGCATCGTACCAGCCGCCAGGCGATGAGATGGTTGATCCTTCCGGGCGTTCTTTGTTTGCAGCGGAAGGGTGAATGTAAACCACATCATCGGGATGACCAGCCGAACGATGCCACCTGCCGGCATACTGCTCATCCAAAGGCATGGAGACTCTTTGAAAATAATACCCTTTTAAAGTTGATACCGCAGCCTGCCTGTTCGCATTGTTGCTAATGTTGAATACATAAGAATGGCCAACACCGGCTGCGAGCACTACATAACTTCCTTTCGTTGTAAAGGAAGAAAAATCTGCTATTCTTGTTTTGGTCGCTGAATAGGCTGATTGTTTTTCTTCGCTTAAACTGCCGGTAAAAACGGTATCCCGAAGATTGGTCTTCGTTATGTAAAATTTATCAGAAGAAACAGTTCCTGTAACCACAGCCGTTTTTGGTGCATTCGGGTAGAAGCCTAGTTGATTAAGCTTGATTCTCGCAGATACATTTTGTGAATACAGTGGGTAGTAAAAATTTATTAACAGGCAGGTACATGCGAAAATGAGCCAGCGGCCATTTCCTGTATTTTTTCTTAGGGTTCCTTTCATACTTATCATTCTGTTAGATTATTAAACACATTATCTTTTGCTATAGTTTTTCATGATGTCAGGAATTTCATCCAGTGTGATAATGATAGGATCTTTATAGACAAATTTCAGGTACTTCTTGTCTACTTTCTGTAAATGGCCTGTATGCCATTCCATCCACCACCACCACCTTGTTCCCTCGCTCATGCATTTGTCGGGATTAGGCGGCGTTCCGCATTCATGATAGGCAATTGGCACTTCATCGCCTACGATGTCTTTCACATTCTTATACATTCCCGTCTGCGGACTATCACCGACGTTATACGTGTCGGTACCAGCTATATCAACATATTCTTTACCCGGATACCATGTTGCTGTTGGATCTCCCGTATAGCAAAGTACCCAAATGAGATTGTTGAGTGCTCTTTTGTTTACAATTCAAACAGCTGAAAAGGGCTTTCGCCTCCTTCGACGGATTGGTGTTTACCAGGGCAGCGTTCCTGTGCGCCGCAAGTAAAAGCCCAGCACCCAGAAAAGTAATCAATAATAAAAGATTTCTGCTAAAAACGCTCAATTCAATTTGTATAAGTTTTAATCGTCCGGCATAGCTGCCTGCTACCAGTTGTCAGCTATGGGAGGAATTCTATAACCTGTTAACAAAGCTGAAGGCTGACCGCTGAGAGCAAACTTAAGGTTAGTTAATGACGCACGCGACACTAACTTACGTAACGACAGCGATCACCATGACGGGTTACTATTAATTCAAGGTTTAATATTTCCGACTGTTCGAATGTGCTTGCTTAACCAATTAAATAAGCAACCGTGAAATTTTTGGAAGTCTGTTTCAAATACTTATATTTAGTTGCGAGTTTATGAATTAGAAGTTCAAGCGTAGGTTGAAAACGTATTTGCTTTATACATTAAAACTGCTATTATGAAAAATTGCCTGCCATGCCCGGATTGGGTTTTTAAACATCACGGTGTCTTAAAAGTTTCCGGAAAAATCTCCCGGTTTCTATTGCTGATTTCCTCTCTTTTTGTATCGTCCTTTCTTTATGCACAGCAATCTGTAAAAGGCAGGGTAACGGCAGGCGACACCGCGTTAGGCGGTGCTACTGTTCAAGTGAAGGGTGGTAGTGTATCCACACAGACAGACGCAAATGGCAACTTTACAATCAGTGCTCCTTCCAACGCAACGCTCGTTATCAGTTTTGTAGGGTTCAATGCAGAAGAGGTAAAGGTAGGCAGCCGCGCCAGTATTGATGTACAGTTGCAATCGATCGGCCAGGAGATGGGCGAAGTGGTGGTGGTTGGTTATGGAACACAGCTTAAGAAAGATTTGTCCGGATCAGTTGTTCGCGCAGACATGAAAGCCATTGAAGAATCTCCCAATATAAGCCTGGGTTCCGCCCTGCACGGAACAGTAGCAGGGTTAAATGTAGGCGCAGTAACTACTGCAGGCTCCGATCCAACGATTACAATAAGGGGGCGAACCAGCATCTCGGGCAGCACCTCCCCGCTGATCGTTTTAGACGGTATTATTTACAGGGGTAACCTGATTGATATCAATCCTGCCGATATTGCATCTGTAGACGTATTGAAAGATGCCAGCGCAACCGCTATCTATGGTTCTCAGGCCAGCAATGGCGTCATTCTGGTTACTTCGAAAATCGGGAGAAGTTCTACGAAACCAACGATAGCCTATAATTTTACTTACTCTTTGCAGGAAGTCGCGAATGACGACATGCTACCGGAAAATGGTGCAGGATTTATCCGGAAAATCGGCGACAGGTATCTGAATGAAAGCAGGACAGGTGCCGACTTGCTTACAGCGAATCCCAACTGGGACCCGGCAAGTAAATTTTTTGGCCCCGAAATATTGGCAGGTTTTCAGAACGGCGTAGAAAATAACTGGTGGGAACTGCTGACCAATAAAAATCCGGCTATTCAAAATCATAACGTTAGTATAAGTGGAAGAACGGATCTGAGTTCTTACTTTTTTTCATTGGGATACACCAATCAGAATAACGTGGTGATCAACGACTCTTATAAGAGATACAGTTATCGCGTCAATCTCGACACCAAGGTAACCAGCTGGATGAAAATTGGTGTTCAATCGTTTATGACGGTTAGCGATGTCTCTTCCATCTCTCCTTCCGTAGGAAACATAATAGGGTTACCTCCACAGGTTCCCTACCTTAATGCTAACGGTACAAGAATATTACAGCCATACAGGGGCATTCTCAACCCATTCCTGCAGATGGATCAGCAGGACCTTGACAAAAGGAACAATCTATTTGGTAATATATACGCTGATATTGATGTTCCATTCATTAAAGGATTGAATTATCGCTTAAATTTCGCCCAAAACCTGATTGACGGAAAAAGATACAATTTCAATTCATACGCACAGAATTTTACCGGTGAAGGCTTTAAGTCCAATTCATCGCAGTTCGCCTTAACGTTAGACAATATTTTATCTTACCGTCGCGCTTTTGGCAATCATGCAGTAAATGGTACATTGGTTTATGGTATAGAAAAAAGAAGATTTGAGAACACAACTGCAAGATCAATAAGATATCAAAATAACGTACTTGGCTATAACAGGCTGGATGCAGGCCAATCAGGATTCCAGACATCATCATCAACGGCCTGGGAAGAACAGAGTTTATATGCCATGGCTAGATTGGGGTACATTTATAACGACCGATATATTTTTACAGGTACCATTCGCCGGGATGGATTTTCAGGATTCGGCGAAGCAAACAAATTTGGTGTTTTTCCCTCTGCTGCCTTTGCCTGGAGGTTAAGCGAAGAGAATTTTATAAAAGACAATATCCCATCCATAAACGATTTGAAACTCCGCCTTTCTTATGGCTTGAGCGGCAATCGGACAGTCGGCCGTTATGCAACGCTTGCCAAAATAGAATCTTCCGTGGGCAACGGGTATTTATTTGGAGATGGTGCTCCGGCAGGCGTCGGGCAACGTGTTAGTAGTTTGCCAAACGAAAACCTTAAATGGGAGTCAACAAAATCACTGAATATTGGTGCAGATTTCAGTTTGTTCAAAGATCGAATCTCAGGAAGTGTTGAATACTATATTGCCAATACTTTCGATCTTCTTTACAATATTGATATTCCGGTGCTGAATGGGTTTGGATCCATCGCTTCTAACATCGGGAAACTCAGAAATAACGGGCTTGAAATCATTATCAACGGAACTCCCGTTCAAACAAAAGATTTTAGCTGGGATGTATCTGTGAATTTTTCAAGGAACAGGAATAAGGTCGTCAGCATTTTAGGAAGGGATGTTAATGGCGACGGACGAGAGGATGACCTGGTGTCTTCAAAAATATTTATCAATCATCCTTACGGTGTGGCTTATGATTACAATATCATAGGCATGTGGCAACTGGAAGATTTTAAGGCAGGCACCATACCGGCTGGATTTACCTATGGTACTTACAAAGTGGAAGACCTTAATAAGAGTGGTACCTACACCGCTGCGGCAGACCGTAAAATTTTGGGATATACTGATCCTTCGTATCGATTTAGTTTCCTGAACACACTCAGGTACAAAGCATGGGAGCTGAAATTTTTTGTGAATTCTATCCAGGGAGGCAAGGATTACTATTACGGACAACCGGGAACTTCTTTGGCGAATCCGGATAATATCTATGGATCAAACCTGTTTAAATTTGACTACTGGACTCCTGAAAATCCAAATGCCAGGTTCCGGCAAATTGGTTATTACACGGTTGCTTTGGGAGAAACTTTTTCGCCTTACGTCCAGAGAAGTTTTGTGCGTTTACAGGACCTGACGCTTTCTTATAATGTGCCGCAGTTGATCTTGCAAAAGATTAAACTGAGCAGGTTAAAAGTATTCCTGAATGGTACCAACCTCTTAACAAGCTCAGACTGGAATGGATGGGATCCGGAAACAGGTACCGGGTTAGAGTCTGGTGCATACCCGCTTCTAAAAACTTATTCTGTCGGTGTTAATCTAGAATTCTAAACTACGTGTCATGAAAAAAATATTAAAATATACGATTGCATTAATTGTAGGAACATCATTACTGGCTGCTTGTAAAAAAGATTTCCTCGATGAAAAGCCACTGGATTTCTATACACCTGGAAACTCACTTCAGAGCAGTTCTGAATTCCAGGCGGCAATCAATTACCTGCAAAATCGTGAAAGGCATTTGTTATGGGGCGGAATAAATCTTGATGCCAATTTTGCCCTTCGTTATGCTACAGACTTTGCCGTAAATGCTACGGATTACAATCCGCCTGTTAAGTTAAACGACTACGCTAATACCATGGTTCCTACGTTTAATGTTCCACAGGTAATCTGGGAAGCGAACTATACTATCATAACAAATGCGAATGTAGTTATTGACTACGCAAAAATTGCTACCAGGTTATCAGATGCCGAGAAAAAGAAATTTACGGCAGAGGCACTTTTTTTCAGGGCTTTGTCATACCGCATGTTAGCCAACCTGTTTGGAGGCGTACCGTTAATTTTGGAGGAAATTAAAGTTCCACGCAGAGACTATGTGCGTGCTACCCGCGAGCAGGTGTATAATCAATGCAAAGATGATTTAACGCTGGCGATGGCCAGCCTGGCTGATATTGATAAGTTGGCTGATGGAAAAGTAAACAAACAGGTAGCACAACACCTACTTGCTGAAATTTACATCTCTCTTAATAAGCCGGATGAAGCAATTGCAGCTGCAAATTTAGTAATCAGTAACCCGGCATTAGGCCTCATGACAGAGCGCTTTGGACGGCGCAAAGACAAACCAGGGGACGTATACAGTGACTTGTTTGAACTTAATAATTATAACAGATCAAGTGGCAACAGGGAAGGGTTGTACGTAATACAATCCGATTATTTAAACCCCGCTTCTGCTCAAAGAGATGTTATTCAATGGGCCTTGATCTCAGACCTGGGCAGCCTTACCATCCGGTCGATGGTGGGTGGTGTGGAAAAAAGTGTACCGGCGATTATGGGCTACAATGACCGGTTATCAGGCAGGGGAGTTGGATGGATCCGCCCTACCTCGTACTTTTTCTATGGAATCTGGAAAGACGATTTCAATGGCGATATGAGAAATTCCAAATACAATATTGTCAGGGATTTCCAGATAGACGGCGTTCCTACAGACTCTCCTGACTTTGGAAAATGGTATGTAGCCGACGGGTACGCAAAAAAAACAACCGCCTTTGGTGATACCATTAGAAAATGGTTCCCTATTATTAAGAAGGCCACGGTATCACAGGGTGATTTTCCAGTGGAATATTTCAAAACGGATGCTGGCGGTAAGCCAATTATCTCTCCCTTAGGAGGTAACGTCCTGATTAACGCGAGTGAAAATATGTTCAAAGACGGATACCTTTTCAGGTTAGCAGAGACCTATCTGATAAGGGCAGAAGCGTATATTATGAAAGGAGACAACCAAAAAGCCGCCACTGACCTGAATGTTTTAAGAGCAAGGGCTAAAACAACCCTGGTTAATGCCGGCCAGGTTTCAATTGATTTTCTTTTAGACGAAAGACTAAGAGAATTAGGGGCCGAGGAATTGAGAATGCTAACGTTAACACGTATGGGCAAATTGTACGAAAGAAATGTTAAGTACAATGAAAAATCAGGTCTTACCATTAAACCTCATCATAATCTCTGGCCAGTTCCTTTTTCAGAAACTGAAAGAAATACGGAAGCCAAACTTGAGCAAAACCCGGGCTACTGAAATGGTTAACTGCAAAAAATGAGCAAGATTAATAACTGCCAGGTTTAAATGTAAATAACAAGTGAAAAGAAAAACAGGTTGGATAATCGCTGCAATCAGCTTCATCATTATAGGGATGGGAGGGAAAAAAGGATTATTAGATACCCGACTCATCCTTCATTATACGGAGCCTGCCAATAACTGGAATGAAGCCCTTCCTCTTGGTAACGGAAGAATGGGAGCTATGATATTTGGCGGTGTTGAAGCCGAACATTTGCAATTGAACGAGAATACATTTTATAGTGGCGAGCCTTCACAAAATTACAAGAACGTAAAGATAGCCGGGGAATTCAATAAGGTGATCGAACTCCTTGGCAAGGGCGAAAATGCAGAAGCCGACGAACTCATCCGAAAGAAATGGCTTGGCAGGCTACATGCAAATTACCAGCCTGTTGCAGATTTATTTTTTAAGGCAGGTGCTGTAAAAAGAGTGACTAATTACCGGCGTGAGTTAGACATTTCTAATGCTGTCTTAAGAATTACCTATCAAGCCGATGGAGTGAACTTTACACGCGAAATGTTTGCTTCCCATCCTGACAGCGTTATTGTAGTAAAGTTTTCCGCTACTAAACCTGTGCTGGACATTACAGCGTCATTTACTTCTATTCATCCCACTGCACAATCTAAGGTGGAAAATGGAATCCTCACAATGAAAGGGCAGGCTCCGGGTTACAGCTCGCGACGCACACTGAAACAAATTGAAGACTGGGAAAACCAGTACAAGCATCCTGAACTTTTTGATTCATCAGGGAGGAGAAAATTTGAAAAACAAAGTCTTTACGGGGATGAAATTAATGGCCTGGGAACCTATTTTGAAGCCCAGGTGAAAGCCAGTTACAAGGGTGGAAATTTTCAAAGTGATAGCCATTCAATACATGTGAGCAACAGCAGTGAAGCAGTATTTATATTATCGGTCGCTACCAGTTTTAATGGATTTGACAAGAGTCCGTCAAAAGAAGGAGTTGATGCTAAGAGAATCGCCCGGCGCATATTAGAAAACGCCGGCTCCAAATCTTATTCAGATTTAAAAACGGATCACATCAGTGATTATAAAAATTTGTTTAATAAGGTCAGTTTAAATCTGTACAGCCCGTTAAAGCAGCATACTGTTTCAACAGACCGACGTATTGTTAGTTTTGCAGAAAATAACGATCCCGCGCTGGTGGAGCTACTTTTCCAATATGGTCGTTATTTAATGATTGCAGGATCACGAAAAGGCGGGCAGCCGCTTAACCTGCAAGGCATCTGGAACGACCAGGTGATTCCGCCATGGAATGGCAGTTATACCATTAACATCAATACGGAAATGAATTACTGGCCGGCAGAGGTTACTAATTTAAGCGAATGTCATGAACCTCTGTTTCGTTTAATTCGGGAAACGGCTGTCACTGGAAGCGAAACGGCCAGGCTCATGTACAACCGACGGGGATGGGTGGCCCACCACAACGTTTCGATCTGGCGCGAAACATTTCCAAATGACGGTAGTCCAGTTGCTTCATTCTGGAACATGGCAGCTGGCTGGCTGCTTAGTCACATGTGGGAACATTATTTATTTACGGGCGATGTTAAATTTCTTAAAAGCGAAGCGTATCCGCTGATGCGCAGTGCCGCCCTGTTTTATGCCGACTGGTTGATGGAAGACAAACAAGGAAACCTGGTAACAGCAGCGGGTAACTCTCCCGAAAACACTTTCTTAAATGCAAAAGGTGAGAGGTCACAGATCAGTTCCGGTGCAACAATGGATATGACTATCATCAGGGAACTATTTACCAGGACCATAGAGACCGCCAACCTGTTCAAGACCGACCAGGAACTGGTAATCGAACTCACAAAAAAACTTGCCAGGCTGGCGCCATACAGAATTGGTTCGAGAGGGCAGATCCAGGAATGGCAACAGGATTATGCTGAGAATGAACCAAAACACCGGCACATTTCGCACTTATACGGGCTACATCCCGGAAACCAGATCGTTCCCGGGCGACCGGAATTACTACGAGCGGCAAAAAAGACGCTGTTATTACGCGGCGACGAAGCTACTGGTTGGTCGATGGGATGGAAAATA